>JAICVV010000195.1 GCA_025935155.1 Alphaproteobacteria bacterium | reverse complement strand
ACCTCCCAGGACATGGAGAAGTCCTCGTCGGGACGGACAGAGCCGTCTTTGGCCGGCAGGTCGCGCACATGGCCGAAGCTCGCCAGCACCCGGTAACCGGAGCCGAGATACTTATTAATGGTCTTGGCCTTGGCCGGAGATTCAACGATGAGTACGTTCATGGGCGCTTCAAATAGGGCGGTTCGGCGGTCTTGAAAGGGGCCCGCCTCCGGGGTGGCTGGCCCGTTCGGGGCGCGGACACTGGCCGCGGGTATCCGGCCGTGTCAACGCCGGAAGCTTCGATTTAAGCCAGGCAGGTATACCTCGAATGGTGATTTTTTGTATTGAGTCAATAGGATGAGGCAAGTTCTTCAACTTTCAGATCATCTTTCTGGCGGCGGTAGGCGAGGGCCATGAATCCCAATTCCGTGGTGAAAATCGGGTCGGTCGAGGTGGGGAACCACTGCAAGCTGACGCTGATTGCCGGCCCGTGCCAGCTTGAGAGCCGGGCGCACGCGCTCGAGATGGCATCGGCCTTGAAGGAGATCGCTGGCAAGGCCGGCGTAGGGCTGGTCTACAAAACAAGCTTCGATAAGGCGAACCGGACCAGCGGCTCTGGGGTGCGCGGCGCAGGACTCGCAGCCTCGCTGCCGGTGTTTGCGGAAATCCGCGAAAGCCTCGGCATACCCGTGCTCACCGATGTCCATGAGCGCGAGCAGTGCGCGGTCGTGGCCGAAGCGGCGGATGTGTTGCAGATCCCGGCGTTCCTCTGCCGCCAGACCGACCTGCTGATTGCCGCGGCGCAAACCGGCAAGGTGGTCAATGTGAAGAAGGGTCAGTTCCTCGCGCCGTGGGATATGAAGAATGTGATCGCGAAGATCACCGAGGCGGGCAATCCCAACGTGCTCGTCACCGAGCGCGGCGCCAGCTTCGGCTACAACATGCTGGTGGTGGACGTGACAAGCCTGCCGGAAATGGCAAAATTCGGCGCGCCGGTGGTGATCGACGCCACGCATGCCGTGCAGAAGCCGGGTGGGCAGGGCACCTCATCCGGCGGCAATCGCGACATGGCGCCTTACATCGCGCGCGCGGCGGTGGCGGTGGGTGTCGCCGCCGTGTTCATGGAGACGCATCAGGACCCGGACAATGCACCCTCCGATGGCCCGAATATGATCCGGCTGAAGGACTTGCCCGCCATTCTTATCGAGCTTGTTGAACTCGACGCCATCGCGAAGCGCCGTGCCTGAGCGGCCGTCCTGCGTTTGGTGGAAGCACAGAATCGGTTCATGAAGGTGATGCCGTTTTCCGGGTGATGAGATGCGGCTTCGCGATTTCGCCATTGTTGGACTAGGCGCCGCGCTCTGCGGCTGCGCCGTCAATATCGAGAATGCGCCGATCAACGTGCCGGTGAACGCCGCCACAGTCCAACCGGCTCCGTCGCCAGTAGCGCCAGGCTCGCGCGGCGATTCCGCGACGGCAATCGGTGTGGCCTTTTCCGGTGGAGGCACACGCGCGGCCGCATTCTCGTTCGGTGTACTTAAGGAGCTGGCGCGAACGCAAACGCCTGCGGATTCGGCCGGTTCAACGCTGATCGACGATGTCGATTTCGTGTCGGGTGTTTCCGGAGGGTCGATCACCGCGAGTTATTTCGGCTATGCGGGCGATGCCGCGCTTACCGATTTTCGCGACAAGTTTCTTGTCCAGGATCTGCAATCGACTCTGCACACGGATTTCTGGGATCCGCGGAACTGGCTGTTCGCCTGGGCTGGCGGCGTCAACGACCGGCGCGGCGTGCAGCACTGGCTCGATGCACACCTGTTTCACGATGCAACGTTCAGCGCCCTGAATGCTGCGGGCAAGCCCATCGTCTGGATCAACGCCTCGGACATTTACAACGAAACGCCCTTCGTCTTCGACCATCAGACTTTCGGGGCGCTGTGCAGCGATCTTTCCCGGCTACCCCTCTCCGAAGCAGTTGCGGCTTCGGCTGCTGTTCCGGTCGCCTTCGCGCCGATCGTCATGCAGAGCTTTCCGGAAGCTTGCGATTATCAGCTTCCGGAGTGGGCCAGCGCAGCGCTCGCCGACCCGTTAAGTTCAGAAGTGCTTCAGGCGTACGCGCGCGCCCTGTCGAATTATCACGATCCGGCCGTGATGCGTTACGTTAAGCTGCTGGACGGAGGCCTGATCGACAATTTCGGCTTGCTCGGGCTTTCGCTTCGCCGCCTTGAATCCAGCACGCCTTACGGCCCGATGAGCGCGGCGCAGGCTGCCACATTGAAGCGGCTGTTGTTTGTGGTGGTGGATGCGGGGCAATCCACCGGCAATTCGTGGGTGCAGACGGCCTCCGGACCGGAAGCGCCGGCGCTGCTCAACGCGGTGACCAGTACGGCCATGGCGGCCGGAACACGCGGCAGCTTCGACATATTCGTGTCGCTGATGGAGGAATGGCACAGCAAGGTGCTGGACTGGCGATGCAGCCTTACACCGCAAGAGGTTGCCGGGTATCGCGGCACGGCAGCCGGCTACGATTGCCATGATTTCGAAATCTATATCGCGCGCGTGCCGTTCTCGCTTCTCGATCCCGATGAGGCGAAGAAACTATCCCGCATACCGACCACGCTCGCGCTCCCCACTGATGAGGTGGATGCGCTGATTGCCGGCGGCGGCGAGGCGCTCAGCCGCGCTCCGGCCTACCAGAATTTTCTGCGCAGCTTCACGAGCGCCAGAGTTGCGCTTGCGGCTAACTAGGTTGCGCTGAGGGCAGTCCAGTCCTGCACAATCCCAACGATCGCAAGCACGAGCAGTCCGAGCATTGCCAGCATGCCGATCAGAATCCCCGGGCCGCGCGATTTCGGCTCGGACATATAGCGCTGCATGTAGACGACGCGGCCGATCAGGAAAATCAATCCAAACAGCGCGGGCAGCCACGCCACA
This sequence comes from Alphaproteobacteria bacterium, assembly GCA_025935155.1. Classification (GTDB taxonomy): domain Bacteria; phylum Pseudomonadota; class Alphaproteobacteria; order Micropepsales; family Micropepsaceae; genus Rhizomicrobium. Next base: position 1,865 of record JAICVV010000195.1, on the reverse strand, counting down.
TTGCGATAGAGCACCGTTGCCAGCCACAGCAGCGGCAGGAAGAGCACCAGCTGCTCAAGCGTGTTCGCGTGCACGCGGAAGGCCCGCTCAAATTCTGGGTGGCCGGTGACGGCCGGCGCGGCAATATTGTGCCGCCCCCGCATCCGGCCAACCACGCTGCCCATAAAGAAATACAGCAGGATCACCAGAATGGTGACGATGGCGCTCCATAGCGTTTCATAGGTGATCGTCATGGCGTCTCCGATCGCGTTGAATGGCGAGTCGGAGCTTACCGGATTCGAACACGCACGTCAGAGCGGCTTTGCCTCAGATGCCGCCACAGGCCCGTTGATGAGGGCGATTTTGTCCCTGCCCGCGATGCTGCTGCCGATAAGCGATGCGCTGCTCGATGCGTTGCTTCTCCGCCGCTGGCATTCCCTGCCACTCTGCATCCAGCTTCTGCTTCAGCGCGTGAAAAGCAGCAGGTGTCATCTGCAGCCGTTCCTGCCGCATTTGCTGCTTTCTTTCGCAGCGCTCGTTGAGGCTGAGATCCCTCCATTGCAGGCCATGCTGTTGCCGCACGTAAAGAAAATGCTCTTCAGGTGTGAGCCGGCCGAGTCCGGCCGGCGCTGTTGCAGCACCGGCGGCGGTGCCGCAAACGAACAGTGTCGCGCATACTGCAAATGTCGACAGCCTCATGCGAATCTCCATTGTTGTGCCCCGGACCTGGCCGCTTGCTGGAGAATAGCCTGTCCCGTAGAAGTCGGCGCATTAAATTCGGCTCTGTTGCAGGGAATTAATCGCATGACTGCCATAGTGGACATTACCGCACGTGAAATTTTGGACAGCCGCGGCAATCCCACCGTGGAAGTGGATGTGACGCTGGAAGACGGCTCTTTCGGCCGTGCTGCGGTTCCGTCGGGCGCCTCTACTGGCAAGCATGAGGCTGTCGAATTGCGTGACGATGCCGCGCGCCATGGCGGCAAAGGTGTCGAAAAGGCCGTTGCCGCAGTGAACGGCGAAATCTTCGATGCGATCGGCGGAATGGACGCGGAGGAACAGACGCGTATCGATTCTGTCATGATTGCGCTCGATGGCACGCCCAACAAGGGACGCCTTGGCGCCAACGCGATTCTTGGGGTATCGCTGGCCGTGGCGAAAGCGGCCGCTGCTGCTTCGGGCCTGCCGCTCTATCGCTATGTGGGCGGCCCCGCCGCGCGCGTGCTGCCCGTGCCGTTGATGAATATCGTTAACGGCGGCGTGCACGCCGATAATCCCATCGACTTCCAGGAATTCATGATTGTGCCCGTAGGAGCCGAGAACTTTCGCGAGGCGCTCCGCATCGGCGCGGAGATCTTCCACACGCTGAAAAAGGCGCTGCGCGATTCCGGCCATAACACCAATGTGGGCGACGAGGGCGGTTTCGCACCGAACCTGAAAAGCGCGGACGAGGCGTTGTCGTTCATCTGCAAGGCTGTCGAGAAGGCCGGGTACCGTGCGGGTGGCGACGTGATGCTGGCGCTCGATCCCGCTTCCAGCGAGTTCTTCAAAAACGGCAAATACGTGCTGGAAGGCGAGGGCAAGACGCTCGGTCCCGAGGGCATGGTGAAACTCTACGCCGACTTATGTGCGCGCTACCCAGTCGTCTCGATCGAAGACGGCATGGCGGAAGACGATTGGGAGGGCTGGGCGGAAATCACCCGTGTGCTGGGCAAAAAGGTGCAGCTGGTGGGTGACGATCTGTTCGTCACCAATGTGACGCGGCTGAAGGAAGGAATTGAGAAGGGCGTCGCCAATGCCATTCTCATCAAGGTCAACCAGATCGGCACGCTGACGGAAACACTGGATGCCGTGAGTACGGCACAGCGTGCGGCCTATCGCGCGGT
>JAICVV010000022.1 GCA_025935155.1 Alphaproteobacteria bacterium | reverse complement strand
TGAGGTGGGCATGCAGATCTCCCTGAGGGTGGATTATGCGCTGATAACGCCAAGCTGCCCCAGCCGTTCCGGCTGCTACTCGCCGATATTCCCGCTTGCCGCGATGACGCGCCGAACGAATGACTCTATAAGAACGCAATGAGTGCTTTTGTTTCCGACGATCTGGTGCTCGTTGAGCGGCGCGGCGCCGTGCTGCGGCTGACGATGAATCGCGCCGGCGCGCGCAATGCCCTGAGTTCAGCAATGATGCCGGCGCTGCAAAAGGCCTTCGACGCAGCCGCGGACGACAGTTCTCGCGCGATTGTACTTGCGGCAGAAGGTTCGGCGTTCTGCGCCGGGCACGATCTGAAGGAAATGACGGAGCTGCGCGGGGACCCCGATCGCGGCCGCGCCGCGTTCGCCTCCGCTTTTGCGCAATGCTCGAAGCTTATGCAGACGATTGTGCGGCATCCCAAGCCGGTGATTGCACAGGTGCAGGGAATCGCAACGGCAGCTGGTTGCCAACTGGTGGCGAGTTGCGATCTGGCGGTGGCATCGCAGACCGCGCGATTCGCAACGCCGGGGGTCAACATCGGCCTGTTCTGCTCCACACCGATGGTGGCACTGTCGCGAAATGTATCGCGGAAAGCAGCGATGCAGATGCTGCTGACGGGCGAAACGATTTCCGCAGAGTACGCCCGCAACATCGGATTGGTAAACCGCGTCGTTCCGGCCGCCTCACTCGAAGACGAAACCATTCAGCTTGCGCAGCTGATCGCCTCCAAGCCGCGCGCCACGGTGAAGATTGGCAAGGAAGCGTTCTATCGCCAGCTCGAAATGCCGCTCTCGGAAGCCTATGATTATGCGTCTCGCGTGATGACAGAAAACATGCTTCACGCGGAATCCGCCGAAGGCATCTGCGCCTTCCTCGAAAAGCGCGAACCCAAATGGCCGGACTGAATACGGATGGTGTGCACGGACACTTGCTCCTCCCCCACAAGGCGGGGGAGGAGGACCATGCAGCGAAGCGCGCGAGAGCGCGTTCGCGAAAGCATGGTGGAAGGGGCGGGAGCGTCCGCCCCCCTCCCCGCCTTCGGCGGTACTCCCCCCGTAAACGGGGGGAGAGCCATTTGCTCTTCGCTGCTGGCGTTTAGAATGCCCGGCTACTCCGATGAACTGATCAAATCCGTGCTGCGCACCACCAAGGCGATTGCCATCGTGGGAGCGAGCGGGAACGACATGCGGCCCTCTTATTTCGCCATGATGTACCTGCTGGCGAAGGGCTATGTCATTCATCCGGTCAATCCCGGACTCGCGGGCAAGGAGATTCTCGGCCAGCGCGTTTACGCGTCGCTGAAGGATGTGCCGGCGCCGGTCGACATGGTGGACATCTTCCGTGCTTCCGAAGCCGCGCCAGGCATCGTGAACGAAGCGCTGCAAGAGAAAGAGCGCCTCGGCATTAGAACCATCTGGATGCAGCTGGGCGTCGTCAACGAGGAGGCTGCGGAGATGGCGCGCGCCGCCGGCCTCACCGTCATTATGGATCGCTGCCCGAAGATCGAGCACGGCCGCTTCTCCGGCGAGATCGGCTGGATGGGCGTGAACCGCAAGGTGATCGACAATCGCAAGCCGCTTCTGTTCGGCAAAGGCGGCTCGCTGAAACGCGCCTGACACTCTTCACAAGCGCGCGAGAACGCCTATCTCTTTTCGCGGATTGTTGGCCGAAAACTCGGGAGCAGACAATGAAAGCGATTTCCATTCTGGCCACCGCCGGCCTGCTGATGTTTGTGGGAAACAGCGCCGCGGAGGCCAAAGGCTGCATCAAGGGCGCGCTGGTCGGCGGTGTTGCCGGACACTTCATGCATCGTCACACTTTACTGGGTGCCGCTGCCGGCTGCATCGTTGGCCATCATCTCGCGCATAAGAAGGAGCAGGAGCAGAAGGCCGCCGCACAGAAGGCGCAAGCGCAGCACGCGGCTGCCGCGCATTAATCCGCTGCTCTGGCTGAGGCTGCCATGACTGGTTAGAACCGGCGAAGGTTCTTCGGAGGCGCTCATGGCAGACTACGGTTTCGATACGCTGGCGGTGCATGCGGGCGCGCAGCCCGATCCCGCCACCGGCGCCCGCGCCACGCCCATTTATCAGACTACCTCTTTCGTCTTCGAAGACGCGGATCACGCCGCCGCGCTGTTCAACCTGCAGGTGTTCGGCAACATCTATTCGCGGATTATGAATCCGACCAACGCGGTGCTGGAGGAACGGATCGCGGCGCTGGAAGGCGGGCGTTCCGGATTGGCAGTGGCATCCGGCCATGCAGCGCAGCTGATTGCATTCCACACCTTGATGCAGCCGGGAATGGAGATCGTGGCCGCGCGCCAGCTGTATGGCGGCTCGGTCAATCAGCTTTCGCAGGGCTTCGCGAAGTTCGACTGGCACGTGAAGTGGGCGGATGGCCGCGAGCCCGAAAGCTTCCGCGCCGCGCTGTCGGACAAGACCCGCGCCGTCTTCATCGAGAGCATCGCCAATCCGGGCGGCATGATCACCGATATTGAGGCCATTGCGGCCATTGCGCATTCGGCCGGCGTGCCGCTGATCGTGGATAACACCTTCGCAACGCCGTATCTCATTCGCCCCTTCGAATGGGGCGCCGACATCGTGGTGCACTCCGGTACCAAATTTCTCGGCGGGCACGGGAATTCGATCTGCGGCCTGATCGTGGACAGCGGCAAGTTCAACTGGGGCAGCGGCAAGTTCCCGTCGCTGTCCGAGCCCTGCCCGTCTTACGGCGGCATGCGGCTGTGGGAGACGTTTGGCGATTTGTCATACGCGATTGCCTGCCGCGTCCTGGGCCTGCGCGATCTGGGGCCGGCGCTTGCGCCGATGAACGCATTTCTTGTGCTGCAGGGAATTGAGACTCTGCCCTTGCGCATGCAGCGCCATTGCGACAACGCGCTGGCGGTGGCGCAGTGGCTGAAGCGACATCCGAAAGTGGCATGGGTGAACTACGCCGGACTGGAGGACGATCCCTGTTATGGTCTCGCCCGCACCTATTCGCCGAAAGGCGCGGGCGCGGTGTTCACCTTCGGGTTGAAGGGCGGCTACGACGCCGGCGTGAAGCTGGTGAACAATGTGAAATTGTTCAGCCATCTCGCCAATGTGGGGGATGTGCGCAGCCTGATCATTCATCCCGCGTCCACCACGCACCGCCAGCTTCAGCCGGAACAGCGGGCGCTGGCCGGCGCAGGCGACGACGTGGTGCGCCTTTCCATCGGCATTGAGACCGTGGACGATATCATCGCCGATCTCGATCAGGCGCTGGCGGCATAGCAACGGCGGCATTCAAAGGCGTGCCATAGCGCTGCGGAGAGGAGCGCGAGCGCGGTGAGCTGGTGCAGCGCGGATAACGGGATCGGCGCCTGATTGAGCAAAGTGGCGATGCCGAGCGCGATCTGCACGAATGTGACGATCAGGATGGCATAAGCGCTGGTGCGCGCGAGGCCGGTGACCTTGGCGCGCATGGCAGACCACCACAGGAAAATCGCAGCGAGCGCAACGATGTACGCGCCGATGCGGTGATCGAACTGCGCCAAGCCCGGGTTCTCGAAGAAGTTGATCCACCATGGCGCCGAAAAGAACGGATGCTCCGGCAGGAAGCGCCCATCCATCGACGGCCAGGTGTTGTAGATCAGTCCCGCATGCAGCCCCGCCACCAGCGCCCCCAGCAGCATCTGCAGGTAGACGAGGAAGGGGAAAGCAAGTGCAAAGCCCCCCACCCGAACCGCCTTCGCTGACGCTTCGGCGGTTCGACCTCCCCGGGTAGGGGGAGGTGAATTGAAGGGTGCAGCTTCTTTTTTACCTCCCCCTTGCGGGGAGGTCGCGGAGCGAAGCGACGCGGGTGGGGGGCGCAGATACTCCAGCGCAGTCCACAGGATTGCGCCAAATAGGATCAGTGCCACGCCGAGGTGAATGGCGAGGCGGTATTGCGAAACGGAGACCCGCGTCTCCAAGCCGCTTTCCACCATCCACCAACCGACAAAGCCCTGCAGACCGCCTAAAGCAAACAGCACCACCATGCGCGGGAGGTCGCGTCGCGTAATCGCGCCAGTCCACGCGAAGAACAGGAACGGCAACAGGAACACGAAGCCGATCAGCCGCCCGAGCAACCGGTGCGTCCACTCCCACCAGTAGATGAACTGGAACTGCGAGAGCGACATACCCCGATGCTCGCGGATGTATTGCGGAATCCGCTGATATTTGTGGAACGCATCGAGCCACTCGGCTTGCGACAACGGTGGGATGGCGCCCATCACCGGATCCCATTCGGTGATGGAGAGTCCCGAGCCGGTCAGCCGCGTCAGGCCGCCGATCGCCACCATAGCCGCGATCATCAGCGCGATAACGATCAGCCACCAGCCCACGGCGCGGCGGGATTGAAGGGCATTTGTAGGCTGGGTGGCGACAAGACCGGTCATCGCACGCCTGTTACCGGCTGCGCTCAACTGCGTCCATGCGGCTGTACAGTTCCCTCCGGGAAGGCTCTGGTCTATTTGAGACTTCCGAAATCTCTTGCACGGACCAAATCAATCCATGGCTCTGAGGCCGCGCACAAAGAAGCTGATCGGAGCCATTGTTATCGTGATCTGGCTCCCGGTATACGCGCTGCTGGCTATGGCACTGGCGGTGCGCGTCCTGCCGCACGCGCATGTGGTGGTGCAGTTTCTCTATTATGCCATCGTGGGGATGGCGTGGATTCTGCCGATTGGCCTTATGCTGCCATGGATGTCGCGCGACGAGCCTTCGCGGCCGCGCGCGATCCCGCCAGACATTTCCGAAATATAGCGCCAGGCCGCCCATGGATTTTTCCGACAATGCCGAAAAGCAGCGCTTTGAGCTGGAGGAGAACGGGCTGACGGCGTTCGCCACCTACCGCCGCCGCGGGGATACCATCGTGATTCCTCATGTGGAGGCGCCCCTCCCGCTGCGCGGCAAAGGCACGGCCGGCCGCCTTATGACTGCAATCGCGGATTACGCGCGCGATCATCGCCTCAAGGTCGCGCCGCTGTGTCCCTATGCGCGGTCCTGGTTCCGGCGTCACCCGGACCGCGCCGATCTCCTCGCGTAAGCACGAGCTACTTCGCAGCGTGAATCGCCTTCGAGCTACCGCCGCCCTGCGCTAGCTTTCCCTGCTTTGCCTTGGCTGCCGGGTTGACGCGGATAATCGCCATCATGCCTCCATCCTCATGATCGAGGATGTGGCAGTGATAGACGAAATCGCCCGTTACGGCACCGCGGAAATCCATGCGCACGGTTATGCTGGGATAGGTTCCGCTTATACCGTCCCAATAGTGTACCGGATAGGTATCGTAGAACTGCCGCTGGTTCTTCGGCACCGGATTTCCGTCAATGGCCAGAAGCAGGAAATGGATCTGGTGCATGTGGAATTCATGATCTTCGGTTGTGCGGTTCTCGATTGTCCAGTCTTCCACCGCACCCTTGTTGGTGGTGATCGCCGGCGGATTGGCCGGATCGTAAACCTTGTTCTGCTGGCCATCGACGGTGATGAAAAACTGCATTTGCCCGTCCTTATCCGGCGGCGGGATCGGATGCGCCTTTCCGGGCGGCGGTGGCTGGCGAGACTCGATAAACACTTCGTAGAAGAACAGCTTGCGGTCTGCCGTTACCTTCACATCGGAGAGATCTTCGAACCGCTGCCGGTGCGGCGCCGCACTCGGCATCGGCATTTTCCGCAAATGGGCTGGCTTGGCGGACGTCTGAATCAACGCGATGGTGCGCGCCGGCAGATTGTCGCCCGCAGGGCCGCTATCGACGTGATTGGTGACCAACTTCGCTTGCTTCACGCCGGCGTCCGGAGCCTGCACGATAAACTCAGCGCGACCGGCCGGCGGAATGAGCAGGTGCTTCTCGGTGATGATCGTTCCCTGCCGCTTCCCATCCTGCGAGCCGGTGGGCACGCCATCGAACCCGACAACCTGCAGGGCTTGTGGCTTGCCATCGTACACCAGCTGCAGGTCCATGATGGTATTGGCAGACGCGTTGGCCACCCGCCAGAACTCCTTGCTGCCGGTCTGCATTTTTATGATCGCCGGAACGAATTTCGAATACGTAATCGGCACGTAATTCGCGGATATGTCCCAGAATGGCGCGGTCGATTCTTGCACGATCAACCAGGGCAGCGGCTGATCGCGCAGCAGGAGGACGCGTTGCGGCAGGCCTGCCACCGCCGGCTGAATGTTCTCGATGCCCTGTACGATGATCGCGCCGCTCGCGCCGCCCTGCACAGCAACGGACGATACGCCGTGAATATGCGGATGGTACCAGTACAGTCCGGGTGGCTCGTTTTTCGGAATCTTGATCTTGTAATTGAAGGTCTGCCCTGAATTCACCAAGGTGTGGATCACCTCATCGCTGTGACAGCGCGGCGAAGTATTCACGCCATGAAAGTGGATGTTGGTCGAAGTTGGCGTCATAATCTTGGCGCCACACTTGTTGCTGTCGTTCGACACCATTTCGGCAGGCGCGCCCGGCGCCTGCGGCACCATGTTGGTCAGCGTGATGTTGATGGTGTCGCCCGGATTGACGTTCAACGTCGGCGATTCGATGCCGTCCGGCGTCTGGAAGCAGAACAGGGTGATTCCCGTGTCGCCCACTGCGGTATAATAGTTGAGCGAAACGTTCAGCTCGCCATTCGCGCTGAAGAGGTCGGGCGGCGGCAACACCTCGCTACCCGCTGCAGGGCGGGCGCAAGGCCCTGTGGTTTTGGCGGCAGCGAATGCCGGCTGGACAATCCCTGCTACCAGCAACATGGCAAATGCGATGATAATGCGAGCCATTTTCAACCCCTTTGCGAAAAAACAGCGCCGCCCATGACAGGCGGCGCTGCTGCTAGTTCACCGTGATCGAAACCGGCTGCGAAGGAATCCCGTTCGCAACAACCACCAGGCTGCTGTCGCCCGTTTCCATTGCCGCCGGAACATCGAAGCTCGTGGAGACGGTTGCCTTTCCGGTCGCCACGCCCATCGTGCTGTGATCGTGCGTGCGTGCGTAGAACACATGACCTGTGCTGTTATTGGTGATGCGCACCAGCGGATAGTTGGTGTACGTCATCAACTCGTCGCCGAACCCGTTCGCCTGCGACAGCCCGTTAAATTGCGTGCCCGAGATCTGATAACTCGAGCCGCGATCCACGCTGGATGGCGCATTTGAAATTGTCGGCTGCCACGCGGACTTGTACTTGCCGGTGGACTGATACAGCGCCTCGCCTCCGAGAAGCACCTCGCCCGTCGGGAGAATCATCAGGCTGTCTCCGCCGGTCGGGCTGGACTGCCGTGTCAGATTGGTGCCGTCAAACTCGTATGAGAAGCCGCTATTGCCCTGCACAAGAACGTTCCCGTTCGGCAGCAGCGAAGCGAAATTATCGCCCGCGTCATCGCCGTTGGGAAAATCCGGCCCAGCCGTCCAGCTGTTGGTGTCCGGATGATAGACGGCCGTGTGGGCCGGACCGCTGACCGGCAGCGCGCCCGCCGCGAAAACCGTTCCATCGGGCCGCAGAACCGCCGGTCCCGTTTCACCGGGGGGATGATAGCATTTCTGTTTTTTGCCGTAGGGAACACAGGTGCAGCATGGGGGACCGTTGAGGCCCTGCGGCGTGCTTCCGGCATTGTGCCACGTCCCATCGCTGAGGACGTAGCGCTGCGTGTGCGGCGCCGCCTTCACATTGACGATCAGAAGGCTGGCATCGGGCATTAGCACAGGGCCCTCTTCCGAGTTGAAGCCCTTCTTGTCGGCCGTCGGCAAAATTGACCATTGCATTGTCGTGGGATCGAGCGCCGCCATCTGTTTGGTCAGCTTCTCAAGCACAAAATAGCGTCCATCCGCCAGCACACCGGCGCCGGAATCCCCGATGTAGTGCCACTTCGGCGGCGGCGCGAGCTTGGTCCAGCTGTTCTTCTGTGGGTCGTAAACTTCGCCGCGGTTCGTGAGCGAAAAATTGCCGAAATTGTACTCGCCGCCCTGTACGACAACGCGGCCGTCGGCCAGTACCGCCGAAGAGAAGGCATACGGAGCGTAATCGGAGGGAAGGTCGGCGACGCGCGACCAGGTGCCGTTCTGATAGCTGCCCTTGTTATCGGGCGTGAGAATGTACCAGTGCTGCTCGTTGAAGGACTGGCCGAGCACCCGCCCGTCCGTCAGCTGAAAGGCGATGTCGACGCCTTCTGGCGCCGGACTTTTCAGGCTTACGACCGTTCCAGCGGCAGCCGTCCCCGCCATCACGCACAATGCAACGCCGGCAAACGCCAAACCACGAACGGTCATCAGACACCCCTCTCGCAAAGCGGCGGCACACTATAGAGAGTGAGACGCAAACACCAGCCCAATTTTGTCGCGTCGGCCGTTTGGATCTGAGGGGTGTCAGCGCCCCACTCCGATTGCGCGCAGGTTAGGCCAGCCCGGCATCCTCTCCTGAATATGGCGCGAGTTTTTAGGATGCCATGGGACTTACACCCACCCACGCAGGTCACCTGCAATCGCAGGGTTTCACCTTCGCCACTACGCTGCTCGTTCTGCTGAGTAAGCATGCGATGGAGGCGAAATTGAACGCCCGGGATAAGGGCGATCTGACTCATGACCCCCATTTTCTCTGCATCCTGTTCTGCTGATCGCAGCGTGTCCGGAATCGCCCCAGTTTTACTTGTGGAAACAGAGGAAGAGGAATGAAAAATCCCACCTCCAACTGGACGTTACCCGCCCTTGCGCCACAGCATTCGTGCACTCATGATACGATTACCGGAGCTGGGCCGGGTAGGCATGAAATTCGGGCACATCGCATTTGCATTTCTGTTTGCCGGCGCGAGTCTGACTTGCGCCGGCGCCGAAGCTGCGAGCCTCGGAACGTGCGTAGCCATCGATCCGGCGGCGATGAAGGCCGGCAAGTCTGTCTATCTGCTGTCGTCGGAATTTACGATCTACGATCCGGCAAGCCGCGATGCCGCCGTCAGTGAATGGACAAAATACGCAACCAGCCGCGGATTCGAGTCCATGGGCTGCGATCCGAACAGCTACCACGACGAAGTCGCCGGTCTGCCGCCCGATACCAAGGTTGTCGCCAGCAACTGGAAACCGAGCCGCGACGCGATCATGGCTGGCGCGGATGCCATCAAATCCGGCAAGCGGAATTTCCGCAACGCCTCTTCCTGCGTGCAGAACATCAAGCAGGCGGTACAGAACAAGTGCGACTATCCGGTGCGTATTGGCTTCTGCTTTGCGGAGGCCAATGCGGGTAGCGGCGACACCTTCGACAAAACCTGTCAGGCACAGAATTTCGGCATCACAGACGTGCTTCCGCCAAATCAGGAAGCCCAAATCGGTATCTATCGGTACGTGTACTTTTTCGCCTGCGAAGCGCCCGCGTCGCCGCAAAGCATGGCTTTCGACGGGAGCGGCATTACGGGCGTTTGTTCTGCGCCTTAGCTCCTCTACATTACCGGCATGAAATTCGAGTATCCGGCAGAACCATTCAAGCGCGCCGTTGGGATCGCCGTGCGCGCGCTCGCGGGCGAGCCGGAGCTCGAAGTGAATTTCTCGGCAGAGCCGCCGGCGCTGAAGGGCAAGAAAGCGCGGCTGCCGCTGCCCTCGCGCAGCCTGCCGCCATCGGAAGTCGCTGTCGTACGCGGTGCGGGCGATGCCTATGCCCTAAAACTCGCCTACCACGAAGACAAAATTCATCAGCAGTTCCGGCCGCACACCTCCGAGGGCGCCGCCGTTTTCGAAGCGGCGGAACAGGCGCGGGTGGAAGCCATCGGGGCGCTCGCCATGCAGGGCGTGTCCGACAATCTCGCGGCCAATCTGGAGGCGCGCTATGCGGCGCGCGGGCTTTCGAAAGTGAAGGACCGGTCCGACGCGCCGCTGGCCGATGCTGTGGCCATGATCGTGCGCGAGCGGCTCACGGGCGCGGAGCCGCCCGAAAGCGCGAAACGCGTGCTCGATCTTTGGCGGCCATGGATCGAGGAGCGCGCGGGCGCCGATCTTGAAAAACTCCAAGCCGCAATGCGCGACCAGAAAGGTTTCGCGAAGCTCACGCGCACCATCCTGCGCGATCTCGAACTCGGCGATGAAACCGGTGAGGAGGCGGAAGCCGAAGGCACCCACGAGGCGGGCGAACCGCAAGGCCAGGAAGGCAGCGAAGGCGCCGAAGCAAAGCCCGAATCGGACGTGACGGAGTCCGAAATCAGCGAATCCCAAAGCGAGGATGCGGACGACGTCGCTGCCGAAGTGGAAATGCAAACTGCCGAACCCATGGACGCACAGGAAAACGACGAGGGCATGCGGCCGTGGCGCCCGGAGCAACCTTTCGCCCATCAGGACGAATGGGGCTATCGCGTGTTCTCGACGAAATTCGATGAGATCGTCAGCGCCACGGATCTGTGCGACAGCGAAGAACTGTCGCGCCTGCGCAACTTTCTCGATCAACAGCTGCAGGCGATGCAGGGATTGGTGGCGCGGCTGGCCAATCGGCTGCAGCGTCTTTTGCTGGCGCAGCAGAACCGCAGCTGGGAATTCGATCTGGAGGAAGGATTGCTCGATACCGCGCGCCTGCCCCGCATCGTCATCGATCCCATGTACCCGCTTTCCTTCAAGCGCGAAACAGACATCAATTTCCGCGACACCGTTGTCACACTGTTGCTGGACAATTCCGGCTCAATGCGTGGACGCCCGATCATGGTGGCGGCGATGTGCGCCGACATTCTCGCGCGCACATTGGAGCGCTGCGGCGTGAAGACGGAGATCCTCGGTTTCACCACGCGCGCGTGGAAAGGCGGCCAGAGCCGCGAGACGTGGATCGCCGATGGCAAGCCGCCGCACCCGGGGCGCCTCAATGATTTGCGCCACATCGTCTACAAGGCGGCCGATGAACCGTGGCGGCGCGCGCGCAAGAGCTTGGGGCTGATGATGCGCGAAGGCTTGCTGAAGGAGAACATCGACGGCGAAGCGCTGATGTGGGCGCACAGCCGATTGATGGGGCGGCCGGAGCAGCGGCGGATCCTGATGGTGATTTCCGATGGCGCGCCGGTGGACGATTCCACATTGTCGGTGAACTCAGGAAATTATCTGGAGCAGCATCTGCGGCGCGTTATTGGCGAGATTGAAGAAAAGTCGTCCGTGGAACTGGTCGCCATAGGCATCGGCCACGATGTCACGCGATATTATCGCCGTGCCGTCACCATCGTCGACGCAGAGCAGCTGGGGGGGGCGATGACGGAACAGCTGATTTCATTGTTTGCAGAAGAGACGGCGCACCTTGCCCATTCCGGCCGCCATCGCGCGACCCCACGCGGCCGAATGCGAGTGCCGGCATGGGCTTGAGGCGTGGCTGCAGTACGCAGATTCTGAGCGGCCTATTCGGCGCGCTGCTGTGCAACGGCCTTGGCGGCATGGCTGTTATCCGGCCGCAGCAAGCGGCGGACAGTGTAGCGCTTTCGTACAAGGCGCTGCCGCTTTCTTCCGCGGATTTGAAGGAATCGCGGGTTGGCGGCCTCATCTATCGTGGCGGTCTGGAAATCAATTCCTCCGACGCGCGCTTTGGCGGATGGTCCGGACTGCTGGTCAGCGCGGATGGCACGCACATCCTCTCGCAATCCGACGAAGGTCATTGGTTACGGGCGACACTGACTTACGACAAGCGGGGAAATCTCGCCGGCATAACGAGCGGCCTGCTCGCCGACATGGAGGGCGAGGACGGCAGTAAGCTGAAGGCGAAAATCGAGTCGGATGCGGAAGGGCTGGCAGTCTTATCCGACAGAGGTCTCGATGGTCCGGTCGCTGTCAGTTTCGAGCGTGACGCGCGCATTTTGCGCTATGACACGGAGAACTCGCTGGATGCGGTGCCTACGACCATCCCGGCTCCGGACGATATCAAAACGCTCGATTTCAATTCGGGTCTGGAAGGGCTGACACGGATCATGCCGGACACGCTGTTTGCAGTGGCGGAAAGCCCGCAGGTGCGCGGCAACGACCATTCGGCGTGGCTGATTCCGATCCCGGGTCGCAAGCCGGGTGCGCGTTTCGAGCGCCTCAGTGTCAAACATCACGATCCGTATGAAATCTCCGATGCCGCAATGAGCCCGGATGGCCGCTCGCTGTATCTGCTGGAGCGGCATTATTTTGGGCCGGTTCGCGGCGTGGTGGTGGCGGTGCGGCGTGTGAGCACAGCGGACGTGAAACCGGCCGCACGGCTGGACGGCGAGGAGATTGCCAAATTCACCATGCACGAGAATATCGACAATATGGAGGGGCTGGCGCTGCGCCGCGATGCGAGCGGCAAAACGCTGCTCTACATGATCTCCGACGACAATTATAATCTGACGCTGCAGCGGACCGTGCTGCTGATGTTCGAGGTGGCCGGTTAGAGGGTTAGGCCGCTTCGCTTTCGGACGAGGCCTGCTTCTTCGCGATCTGACGCTTCAGCTTCATGGCGCGATTGGAGAGCACGTCCTCCCGTGCGTTCAGCAGAAACGGATCGAGGCCGCCGGAACGGTCGACCGACCGAAGGGCGTTCATGCTGATGCGCAGCTTGACCTTCTGACCGAGCGCTTCGCTGGCCAGCGACACGGTCTGGAGATTGGGCCGGAACACCCGCTTTTTCTTATTGTTGGCATGGCTGACATGGTGGCCAACCATGGGCCCCTTGCCGGTCAATTCACAGCGGCGCGACATAAACGTTCTCCGAAAGAGCGGCCCTCATAGGGGCCTCGGGCGCTCCGGTCAAGATTCCAGTTCGCTGGTTAGTCTCGCCGAAAATGGCGAACAAGTGCCTTGGCGGCGGCGTCCGGCAGCCGATTGCCAGCAATCACATCCCGTTCGATCAATCCGGCTTGTCTGGCTATCTCGGGATCCGAAAAAATCCCTTCTGCGAAAGCCGTTTTGACCTCATTCCAAAACCAGTTCCTGAGCTGACTTTGGCGCACTTTCTGGAGCATCCCGGAGGATTCGAGGGCTTCGTGGAGGGAGCGAATGGCCTGCCACGCCTCAGGGATGCCCTGCCCTTCCAGCGCGGAAACCTGCAGCACCTGTGGCGGCAGATTCGGGTATTTCGGCCTCATGAGGTGCAGCGCGAGCGCGTACTCCGAAGCGGCGCGCGCGGCCGCTGGCCTAAGTTCCCGGTCGGCCTTGGTGACCAGCAGGATATCGGCCGATTCCATCACCCCGCGCTTAATGCCCTGCAGCTCATCGCCGCCGCCGGGGCCGATCAGCAGCACGAACAGGTCCACCATTTCGGACACGGCCGTTTCCGATTGTCCGACGCCGACCGTTTCGACGAGCACCAGATCGAAGCCTGCCGCTTCCGACAGCAGCATGGCCTCGCGGGTGCGCCGCGCCACGCCGCCGAGTGTCGTCCCCGCCGGCGACGGACGGATGAAGGCCGCCGGGTTCCGTGCAAGAGATTCCATGCGCGTCTTGTCGCCCAGGATGGAACCGCCGCTGCGTTGTGAGGACGGATCGACCGCCAGCACGGCCAGCCTGTGCCCTTCACCGATAACATGCGCGCCGAGGGCTTCAATGAAGGT
>JAICVV010000284.1 GCA_025935155.1 Alphaproteobacteria bacterium | reverse complement strand
GACGGAAGCCGCCGCCAAAAAGCTTGGGCGCAATATTCGGGTGGGCAAGTTTCCTTTTATCGGCAACGGCAAGGCGATTGCGCTCGGCGAACCGGAAGGGTTGATCAAGACTGTATTCGACGCCGATACGGGAGAATTGCTCGGCGCACACATGATCGGCGCCGAAGTGACGGAACTGATTCAGGGTTACGTCATCGCGAAGACCGGCGAGCTGACCGACGCGGAGCTTGCTTCAACCATCTTCCCGCATCCCACGCTCAGCGAAATGCTGCACGAAGCCGTCCTCGCCGCCGAGGGCCGCGCGTTGCATATTTGATTTTACCGCGATTCGCGTTCCCTCCCCGCAAGCTGGGGAGGAAAGACATGCGTCAACTTCCGAACAGACGCTTTATGTCTCCCGTGATCGCCTTTGCATTGCCGGTGCTGGTCGCGACGAGCCGCGCGTGGCCGGAAGGATCGAAGAAGAACGTGGAATCGGAGTGCATCACTTGGCTATCTTGTCCTGCGGAAGCCGGCGTGACGCTGTAGAGCACGCGGTAGCGGCGGGCCAGCGCCGCGATCTGATCGTCGGTGCCGCGCAAGCCGTCGATCTGCGAGGCGAAGGTTGAAACGTAGGCCTTCAAGATCGGCAGCGTGTCGCGTTGCGGATCGACGCTGACGAACAGCACGCGCACATCGTTCGCGCGCGGACCAAGCTCGTGCAGAGCCTTCGCGAGGTTGGCCAGCGTGGTTGGACATTCATCCGGGCAATGCGTGTAACCGAAATAGAGAACCACCGCCTTGCCGCGATAGCTGTCCGCCGTCACCGCCGCACCGTCATTGGCGCGCGTCATTGTGAAAGAGAGAGCGGGCATTACGCCTGAAATGTCGCTGGCGCCCGGCCGCGTCTCGCCGCGCCCGCAGGCGGCAAGCGCCAATAGCACAACGAGAAGGGCCACACGTTTCATGCAGGCTGCATATCACGCCGCCTATCCAGTGTCGGCCTGTGACCAAACGCCTCGCGAGCCGGTGAGCGGGTTGGCTATAACAATCGGCATGACTGTCACGACCGTTGCGGAGCGGATCGAAAGCGGCGGGCGGGAATGGCTCGGCTTTGGCGCGCTGCTTGCGGTTGGCGCGGTGCTCTGGTTCGTCTGCCGAACGTACCCCGCCGAGCTGCCGGTCTTCTTCCCCTGGGAATTCTCGTGGCCGGTTTATCTCGCGACGACCTTAGGTCTCGCGTGGTTCTTTATCGGGCTGCGGCGATTGCCGGTGGCGCAGCACCCGCCTGCGTGGCGCAATGTCTGCTTTATCGTCGGTGTGCTGTCGCTCTACGCCATGGTTCAGACGCATATCGATTATTACGCCCAGCACATGTTTTTCATTCATCGGGCGCAGCATTTCATTCTGCATCACGTGGGTGCGTTCCTGATTGCGCTGAGCGCCTCAGGCTCCGTGCTGTGGGCGGGGATGCCGGAGTTCCTGAAGCCGCTGCTCATCTCGAAGCCTGTACGCGTCTTCATGGATTTCATCATGAACCCGGTGGTGGCGCCGCTGATCTTCGTGGGCATGATTTATGTGTGGCTCGTTCCCGCCATCCACACGCGGGTGATGCTGGACGCGCACCTTTACGACGTTATGAACTGGTCGATGGCGCTGGACGGCATCGCGTTCTGGTGGCTGGTGCTGGACCCACGGCCGAAGCCGCCGGCGCGCATCGGGAGCGGCATTCGCGCCTTGCTTATTATCGCGGTCGAACCGCCCCAGATGGTGCTGGGCGCGGTCCTGTCTCTCTCAACCACCGACTATTACCCCGTTTATCAAATCTGTGGACGGATGTTCGACATCCCGGCGCTGAGCGACCAGCATTACGGCGGCCTAATCATCTGGCTGCCGGGGACGCTGCTGAGCCTGCTTGCCATTATTCTCGTCCTGATCAACATGCGGCGGAACGAAGAAGGAGGCGCGCATGTGGCCGCATAGTCTGGTGATTTTGGCGGCTGTCGCGGGCGCCATTGCGCCGCCGCCGGCAACACAGTTTGTCGCGATCGGCGGTCCCTGGTTTCGCTCGCTGCCGGGACACCTGCCGGCGGGTGGTTATTTCGAACTGCACAATATCGGCAAATGGCCGGCCACCCTTGTCGGCGCGGATTCCGACGCTTGCGGCATGCTGATGCTGCATAAGAGCGACCAGAAGAACGGCATGGACACCATGTCGGATGTCACCAGTGTCGATATCCCGGCGGGCCAAACGGTGAAGTTTGCGCCCGGTGGCTATCACCTCATGTGCACGGACCCGGGACCCACAATGAAAATCGGGGGATCGGTCCCGGTGACCTTGAAGTTTTCCGATGGCTCCGCCGCGCATGTAACATTCGCGGTGAAAAGCGCAACAGGGCAGTAGATATCTACAGCAGTACCGCTTTCACGCCGAGCGCTAGGCCGGCATTCGCCAGCCGTTCGTCGAGCGTACAAAGCGTTGCGGCGTGGCTGGAGGCAATCGCAAGATGCAAGGCATCGCCGGCGCGCAATCCTAGCGCATACTGATTGGCAAACAGAGCAGCTTCTCGAAAATGTTGGGTCTCTACAGCAAGGACTTCCACGCCGGTTGAGACAAACTCTTTGAACTTCTGAAGGGTGGCTGCGCGCGAAGCAGAATCGAGCGTTCCGACCCGCTGCTTGATCGAAAGAGCTGCCGAAAACTCCGTCGTGACCCATTCACTGATGCAAAGAGGGATCGATCTCTGGCGGTTGATCCACGCGAGCACGGCTGGTGTCCGTTGCTCATTCGTGAGCGCCGTCACCACAAGCGATGTATCGAGATACGAATTCAATACCGGTCTTCGTCGCGCATTTTTCGGATAAACTCACCGGCGCTGACCGGCTGCCATGGCATGGATTCGGTAAACTTTCGCAGCGCTTCCACATCAATGCGCTTCTTCTTCGGTTCGGGCGGGACAAGGCGCGCCACGAGCTTGCCTCGGCGCGTGATTCGTACCGTTTCGCCGGCTTCGGCGCGGTCCACCAGCTCGCTCAAATGCGCTTTGGCCGCGGCGATACTGACGTCTTCCATCCAATTTACTCCTGACCATCTAGTTGGTCATCTTAAGTCAGAACTGACAAAAATTCAATATCCCACCACTTCGCCATCCTTGCGCATTTCGGAAGCACCCCAGTAAACGCCGTTCGGCGCCCGCATGATGGCCTGGTACCCGCCGAAATTGCCGGTGCCCGGCGCGACCTTGTAACCGCGCCGCGCCAGTTCCGCCTTCACCGCCGGATCGAAGCCCGACTCCATTTCCACCGTGCCAATTCCCTGACTCGGCTCGCCCGTCGGTTCGGCGTTGCCATAATGCCGCCAGCGCGCCGCATCGCCGGCCTCCTGCACATTCATGCCGAAATCGACGATATCGGTGACGATCTGCACATGGCCTTGCGGCTGCATGTCTCCGCCCATCAGACCGAACGACATGAACGGCTGCCCATTCTTCATAATGAAGGCCGGAATGATGGTCTGGAAGGGCCGCTTGCCCGGTGCGTACACATTCGCTGCTTTGGG
>JAICVV010000272.1 GCA_025935155.1 Alphaproteobacteria bacterium | reverse complement strand
CTTTTGAAGGTGCTGATCGATGACGAGGAAGGCTTGGCAGCGCGGCTCATTCGTGCCGCCGGCGGCCGTCCGGATCAGGTGCGCAGCGAAAACGAAATGGCGCTTGCCAAGGTGCCGCGCGTGGAAGGCGGCAGCGGGCAAGTTTATCTCGCGCCGGAAACGGCGCGCGTGCTGGACACCGCCGAGCAGGCCGCGAAGAAAGCCGGCGACTCCTACGTTACCGCCGAATATCTGCTGCTGGCGTTAGCTATGTCGCAGGGCACGGAAGCGGCACGCACTTTGAGAGACGCTGGGGTTACCCCGCAGGGGCTGAACAAGGCGATCGGCGACCTCAGGCAGGGGCGCGTGGCGGATTCCGCAACGGCAGAGAACCAGTACGATGCGCTGAAGAAGTATGCGCGCGATCTGACCGAGCTTGCGCGCACAGGCAAGCTCGATCCGGTAATCGGGCGCGACGAGGAAATCCGCCGGACCATCCAGGTCCTCTCGCGGCGCACGAAGAACAATCCCGTGCTGATAGGCGAGCCGGGCGTGGGCAAAACCGCGATTGCGGAAGGGCTTGCGCTGCGCATTGTCAATGGCGATGTGCCGGAGTCCTTGCGCGACAAGCGGCTGATGGCGCTCGACATGGGTGCGCTGATCGCCGGCGCAAAATTCCGCGGCGAGTTCGAGGAGCGGCTCAAGGCTGTTCTGTCGGAGGTTGTCGCTGCCCAAGGCAAGATCATCCTTTTCATCGATGAGATGCACACGCTTGTCGGCGCGGGCAAGGCTGATGGCGCAATGGATGCCTCCAACCTACTGAAGCCGGCACTGGCGCGGGGGGAGCTGCATTGTATCGGTGCCACCACGCTCGACGAATACCGCAAGCATGTGGAGAAGGACGCCGCTTTGGCGCGGCGCTTTCAGCCGGTGTTCGTGTCGCAGCCAACGGTGGAAGACACCATCTCCATTCTGCGCGGGTTAAAGGAGAAATACGAAGTCCATCACGGCGTGCGGATCACCGACTCCGCCATTGTTGCTGCAGCCCAACTCTCGAACCGCTACATCACGGATCGCTTTTTGCCGGACAAGGCCATCGACTTGATGGACGAGGCGGCTTCCCGCCTGCGGATGCAGATCGACTCCAAGCCGGAAGAACTGGACGAGCTGGATCGCCGCATCATTCAGCTGAAAATCGAACGCGAGGCATTGCGCAAGGAAAGCGACAAGGCTTCGCAGGATCGTCTGCACACGCTGGAAGGCGAACTGGCGAATCTCGAGGAGCAATCCGCCTCCTTGACCGCGCGCTGGCAGGAAGAGAAGAAGTCCGTTCAGGACACGCAATCCCTGAAAGAGAAGCTGGATGCGGCGCGGCAGGAAGTCGAGGTGGCGCAGCGGCGCGGCAATTTCGGCCGTGCGGGCGAGCTGACCTATGGTGTGATCCCCGATCTCGAGAAAAAGCTGAAGCAGATCGAAGAGAAGGAAGACGCGGCGCTGGTGAACGAGGCGGTGACGCCGGAGAACATCGCCCAGGTGGTGTCGCGCTGGACCGGTATACCGGTTGACAAGATGCTGGAAGGCGAGCGTGCCAAGCTGCTCCACATGGAGAAGTCGCTGGAGAAGCGCGTGGTCGGGCAGAACGAAGCCGTTCGTGCCGTGTCCAACGCAGTGCGCCGAGCCCGCGCCGGACTGCAGGATCCCAACCGGCCCATCGGCTCGTTTCTGTTCCTCGGGCCAACGGGTGTCGGCAAAACCGAACTGACGAAAACGCTGGCTGAATTTCTGTTCGACGACGACACTGCGATGGTGCGCATCGACATGAGCGAGTTCATGGAGAAGCACTCCGTGGCGCGACTGATCGGCGCTCCGCCGGGTTACGTCGGTTATGAGGAAGGCGGCGTGCTCACCGAAGCGGTGCGGCGGCGGCCTTATCAGGTGATCCTGTTCGATGAAGTCGAGAAGGCGCACCAGGATGTGTTCAACGTCCTGTTGCAGGTGCTGGACGATGGGCGTCTCACGGACGGGCAGGGCCGCACGGTCGATTTCCGCAACACGGTGATCATCCTCACGTCCAATCTCGGCACGGAGTTCCTGTCGGTCGGCGAAGGCGCGGAATCGCCACAGCAGCGCGCGCAGGTGATGGGCGCGGTGCGGGCGCATTTCCGCCCCGAATTCCTCAATCGCCTGGATGAGATCATCCTTTTCCACCGCCTCAATCGCGCCGACATGGACAAGATCGTCGACATCCAGATCGGGCGGCTGCAGAAACTGCTGGCGGATCGCAAGATCGAGATTTCGCTCGACAACAAGGCGCGCGAGTGGCTGGCGCAAGCCGGCTACGATCCGGTGTACGGCGCACGGCCGCTCAAGCGTGTGATTCAGCGGCGGCTGCAGGATCCGCTAGCCGAACTGCTGCTCGAAGGTAGAATTGCGGACGGCAGCACCGTGACGGTGTCGGCCGGCAAACGCGGACTGATCATCGATGGCATGGAATTCGCGCTCAGCGAATCCGATCTGATGGACGATCAGGCACCAAGCCACGCTTTGCATTAGGACTGGCGCGACATAGGCTTTGCCGTGTCAGCTTTTCCGAAGGTAACCGGCGATGCGCCGTCGTCCATCGTTCGCGAGAATTCTGGGCGGCGGCATTGCCGGACTGGGCCGCGGGCTCACACATCTATTCGGTGCTCGGGTGAGTGCTCGTGCGGCAGCTCATGCTGTAGCGACTCTTGCGCCAGTAGTTCCGGTCTCCACATCGCGCGGTGACTTGCGCTTCTGGTGCGACAGCGAGATGAGCGCCAAGCGCGCGCTCGGCGCGTTGCGGCAGGAGCCGGACACGCTCGCCTGGATCGAACAATATGTGCAACCTGGCGAGCATTTCTGGGACATCGGCGCAAACATTGGCGTGTACGGACTTTATGCGTGCCTGCGTGAGGACGTGACGGCCACCTGCTTCGAACCGGTCGCGTCTACATTCGCCATTCTGGTCCGCAATGCTGCGCTGAACGGCGTCGCAGGACGCCTAACCCCCCTTTGCATCGCGCTCTCCAATACGAACTGCATTGTGCCGCTCTATCTTTCGAATCCGGAGTCGGGCAGTTCCATGCATGCGCTTAGCAGGGCACAGAACGTGCAAGGCGCATTTGCCGCTGCGGGCTTTCAGCCTGTGCCCGCCATGCGCGGCGACAAGCTGGCTGCGGATCTTGGCGCGCGCGCCCCGAACCACTTAAAAATCGATGTCGATGGACACGAGTTGCAGGTGTTGGAAGGAATGGGCGCGCTGCTTCAGGACGTGCGCACAGTCTGGATCGAGATGACGGTGGCCGGTGAGGCGAGTGGAGAGAACGCCCGTATTCGCGCCGTCCTGAATGCTTTTGGCCTGTTCGAGCTGCCATTCACTGCTGCGAAGCACGGCCGTAACAAGCTGTTCGTCAGGCGAAGCGAAAAGGGCTGATCAATCCCGCATGGCGCGGAGTTCTCCGCTCGCTTCTGCAACCTTTTTCTCCAAAGGCAGCGACGCGAGTTCTGTGTCCAGGTGCTGCCGCTCCGCGATGAAGTTGTGCAGGTCCCGCCCGAACAGCCGGCGGCCGGTGGCGACCTTTACCGCGGCGGGATTCACCTGCATGTCGTGCACGCGGATTTCGTAGTGCAGGTGCGGGCCGGTCGACATGCCGCTGTTGCCGCTATAGGCGATCACCTGTCCCTGCCGGACGCGCGAGCCG
>JAICVV010000046.1 GCA_025935155.1 Alphaproteobacteria bacterium | reverse complement strand
TGATGGCGAAGAAGGTGTATTCCGGATTGGTGACGGCCTGCCGCTTGGCGGCCTGTCCGACGAGGCGCTCGCCATCGCCGGTAAACGCTACAACCGAAGGCGTGGTGCGGGCGCCTTCCGCATTTTCGATAACCTTGGGGGCCGAGCCCTCCATGACGGCCACGCACGAATTGGTCGTGCCGAGGTCGATGCCGATCACTTTAGCCATATAGTTCCTCTCCTCTGGCGGACGGTCTCCGGGCCCTCCGACGAGGCGCCCTCCGGTCCGTCCCCTTTGAATTCATTGGCAAAACCGGCGGTGGGTGAACGACCCTGCCGGTTCGAGGGATATATAGGGAGGGGTATTCAGGCCTGCAATGGTTGAGGCGCCCTTACGGCGCTACGCCGCGCCTTTGAAGCGCTTGCGCGCCGCTTCGGCGACATCCGGCGGCGCAAGGCGGTCGAGCTGTGCGAGAATTTCGTTGGCGGCATCGCCCTCCGCTGGCTGCACTGCCGCTGGCAGCGTCTCGTCACCTTCAAGAATCGCAATCAGCGATTTGCGGGCGCGTGCTACGCGGCTCTTCACTGTTCCGACCGCGCAGTTGCAGATATGCGCCGCATCTTCATAGGAAAAACCCCCTGCTCCAACCAAAATCAACGCTTCGCGCTGCTCGTCGGAAAGGCAGGACAAAGCGCGCGCGGTGTCCGAGAGCTCTGCAGCCCAGGACTGCTCGCCTGCTGAACCGGGAATCCGCTCCGCTGCATCCTGGTCCCAAGGCGCCTGCCGCCACGCACGCCTGCGATCGGAATAGAACTGGTTGCGCAGAATGGTGAACAGCCAGGCCTTCAGATTGGTGCCCGGCGCAAACATATCGCGCGCCTGCCATGCCTTTACCAGAGTTTCCTGCGCAAGATCGTCGGCGGTTTCCTGATTGCCGCACAAGGAGCGCGCGAACGCGCGAAGAAAGGGGATAAGGTCCAGCAGATCGTGCTTGAATTGGGCATCGTCCGCGGCCTTGTCGCGGGGCTTGCCCGAGGTTTGCGGGCGCGCCGCAGCATGTTCCGTGCGCATGTTCACGCGGCGCCGCCTTCCGGTTCCGGGTTGTCCATCTTCCGCAGAAGGTCCAGAAATTCGTCGGGCACAGGTTCCTGCGCCACACTGTCATAGACGCGCCGCAGCTCGCGGCCGATGGCACGCTGCCGCGTCTTGATCGCTCTGGCCCGTTCCCTGTCGGGTTTTTGCTCTTTGCGCACGAGACCCCAGCCTTGCCGTTGCACTGACGTTGCCACGAACTCTCTCAATGTTTGAGTCGAACACTACCTCGCGGCCCTTTCGCAGAGCCGCGCCCAAATCCCCAACGCTTCCAGGGGCGGGTGGTTCCATCGTATGGAACTTTTGAGGCGAAATGCCGTTTCGGCTTGGGTTATTCTGAACAGATATGGGAGCTGGCCTGATGAGTATGACGCAAGCCCTTGCGCCGCATTTACCCTACTTGCGCCGGTATGCGCGGGCTTTAACAGGATCGCAAAAGAGCGGCGATGCCTATGTCCGTGCTTCGTTACAGGCGCTATTGGCCGGAGAACAGAATTTGGCCGAAGGCTTGGCGCCGCGTGTCGCTCTTTACAAGCTGTTTCACACCATCTGGTCCAGCCCGGCGACCCGCTTCGACAACGGCAATGTCGATCCCGACGCGCTGCACAGCCCGGAAGGGCGTTTGCAGGCCCTTTCAGCCGAGCGTCGTGCGGCCCTGCTGCTGACCGCCGTGGAATCGTTCAACATCGAGGAAGCCGCCGAAATCCTTGACGAAACGCCTGAGGAGATTGAGCGGGCGATCATGGACGCTCAAAAATCCATCGAGAGCGAACTGGTTTCAAAAATCCTGATCATTGAGGACGAGCCGATTATCGCCCTCGATCTGGAGAATCTGGTGACGGAGCTGGGACACGAAGTTGTCGCCACGGCCGCCAGCAAAGACCAAGCCGTTAGAGAGGCGCTGTCAAAGAAGCCCGGGCTCATTCTGGCTGATATCAATCTCGGCGAGGGGGGCTCGGGCATCGATGCCGTGAACGAAATTCTCAGCAGTTTCGATGTGCCTGTGATTTTTGTCACGGCCTATCCGGAGCGATTGCTGACAGGCGAACGGCCCGAACCGACATATCTCATTGCAAAGCCATTTTTGCCCGAAACAGTGCAGGCAACGGTTGGGCAGGCGCTGTTCTTCCATCCCATCAAACGTAAGGCAGCCTAGGCTCCGGCATTTGGGAACCAGCGAAGTTCCGTATCCGTTTGCTGAACGACAGCAGAGGAGTGGAACGGATGCTTGGTTGGGCTCTCGGATTTCTGGTTTTGGCAATCATCGCAGGATTGCTCGGGTTTTTGGCATTGGCCGGCATAGCCGCCATGATTGCCAAGGTTCTGCTGATCGTGTTTTTGGTCCTGCTGGTGATCAGCTTTTTTGTTGGCGGCGGTTGGCGGCGCAGCCCACGGCTATGAGGACCGAAATCCGGCAGTTCGCTTCTGACCGGATCGCAAATTGTTCGAAGGCGCGGCAGCTTGCCGCGCCTTTTTCATTTTTTTTTGGAACCGATAGAGGGGCGTCCCGTTATCTCCCCCGAGCGGATGTCCGGTCCGGTACGCCCCAGCCCCTTCGACACCCCGCATCGGGTGTCCGCTCATCTTCCCTCCATCAGCGCCCGCACGGGCGCTTTTCTTTTGGCGAGATTCCGGAACCCCGCCGCCGCGGCACCCGTTGCTGGACAAGGGCGCTTTCCGGAGGTCAGCACATGGACCGCACAGACTCTTCCGATCATGGCAGGCGCGACGGATCTGGGGAGCGGGTAACAACCGCCGAAGCGCGGCAGGGCGTGACCGGCACGGGCGCGCGCTACGTGCTGCACATCAGCATAGCGTTGGCCGTGATTGCGCTGGTAATCATCTACTTCGTGATGCTGCGGTAGGCAGCGACCCTCACCGGGCCGTGGTTTGACCCGCATTTCGGCGGCGTCGAACCAGCCGCGCGATGCGATCACTTTCAGGTTCTCATCGATATCCCATTCTTCCCAACCCGCGATATCTACGCTTGTTCCGGTCGCCGCATGGGTGCCGGTGAATCTCCAAAGATAAACGATGTGATCGGCGGCACGCCGCACGCCATGGCAGACCAGCAAAAGATCTGGAATATCGGCAAAGAAGCCCGCGGCCATTTCGGCGACACCGGCGCGTCCGATCCAAGGTTGGCCGCGATTTATGACAATTCCACCGTCAGCCGAATAGAACTGCGCAACAGCTTCTGGCGACCCCGAATTCCAGGCGGCTGTATAGTCTTCGGCCAGCCTTACGGCCTGTTCGTTGCTGACGCTCATTCGCCCCTTCTGCTTAGTCCTTTGCCCGTTCGACGTAAGAGCCGTCTTCGGTTAGCACCACCACCCGCGTGCCCGGCGTGATATGGGTCGGCACCATCGTGCGAATCCCGTTCGACAACATGGCCGGTTTGAACGAGCCGGACGCGGTTTGTCCCTTCACCACCGGTTCGGTTTCTGTGATCTCCAACGTCACCCGCGCGGGAATTTCGATCGACACCGGTGAGCCGTTGAAGCTCGCCAGCCGCACCTCCATGCCTTCCTGAAGATAGGGCGCCATGTCGCCGAGGATGTCGGGCCCGACATGGACCTGATCGAAGGTCTCCGGCTGCATGAACACGTAGTGCTCGCCGTCCTGATAGAGGTACGTGTAGGTCTGGTATTCGATGAAGGCTTTCTCCAGCGTGTCGGTGGTCTTGTAGCGCTCGTTGATCTTCACGCCGTCGGAGATGCGGCGCATTTCCAGCTGGGTGACGGGCGTTCCCTTGCCGGGATGGATGTTCTCCGCCGTCAGCACGACATAGAGCTTGCCGTCCTTCTCGATGACGTTGCCTTTGCGGACGTTGCTCGCGATAACCGATGCCACCTGAAACCTCGAATTTGGGCTGGCGGCGTATAGCAGGGCTTCGCGTTCGCCGCCAATGCAAACGCATTCCAATGAATATTA
Organism: Alphaproteobacteria bacterium; assembly: GCA_025935155.1. Taxonomy (GTDB): domain Bacteria; phylum Pseudomonadota; class Alphaproteobacteria; order Micropepsales; family Micropepsaceae; genus Rhizomicrobium. Next base: position 5,948 of record JAICVV010000046.1, on the reverse strand, counting down.
GGCGGTCCGCCGGGTTCTCTTCACCTCCCCCAACGCGGGGAGGTCGATCCCCTGAGCGAAGCGAAAGTGGATCGGGTGGGGGGCAAATGCGCAATCCAAGTCCCCCCACCCGACGCAATCTCGCTTGCGCTCGCTTGCGTCGACCTCCCCGCGTAGGGGAAGGTGAAAATCGTGGCAACGGCCGATGACCGCCTGGTGGAACAAGCACCGCCATGCCGACCGGCGGCCAGTGCTGGTTGACCGCGGGCGCATCAAACGGCGGCTGCGGGAGTGGTTCGAAGACCGGGGTTTCACGGAAGTGGAATGTGGCGCGCTGGTTGTTTCGCCAGGTAACGAAGCGCACCTTCACGCCTTCGAAACGGAGCTGCGGAGCACCGCTGGCGAGGGATGCCGGACCTATCTCCACACCTCGCCTGAGTTCGCCTGCAAGAAACTGCTTGCCGCCGGCGAAACCAGGATTTTTGACTTTGCCCGTGTCTTTCGTAACCGCGAGCGTGGGCCCTTGCACGCGCCGGAATTCACCATGCTCGAATGGTATCGCGCGAACGAGCCGTACGAGGCGGTGATTGCCGACACACTGCGCGTGCTTCGTCTTGCGGCGGAGACAACCGGCATCACAACAATGTTGTTCAAGAGCCGGGAGTGCGATCCACGCGGAGACGCGGAGCGGCTCACCGTTGCGAACGCATTTTCGCGTTATGCCGGAATCGATTTGCTGGCAACCGTTTCAGACGCCGGGGAAGGCGATCGCGATTTGCTCGCCGAAGAAGCAAAGCGTGTGGATTTTCATACCGCCTGTAACGACACCTGGGGGGATATCTTCAGCAAAATTCTCGTCGCGCGCGTCGAGCCGAACCTTGGCGTCGGCGCACCGACCGTTCTCTACGAATATCCCCGTTGCGAAGCGTCGCTGGCGCGCGCCACGCCGCACGATCTGCGCGTCGCCGAGCGCTTCGAACTTTATGTCTGCGGTGTGGAGCTTGCCAACGGCTTCGGCGAACTCACCGATGCTGCCGAACAGCGCCGCCGCTTCGACGCGGAAATGGACGAGAAGCAACGCGTCTACGGCGAGCGCTATCCGGTCGACAAGGATTTCCTCGCAGCCCTCCCGCACATGCCGCCCGCTTCCGGAGTTGCGCTGGGATTCGACCGGCTCGTGATGCTCGCCACAGGCGCGCGTAGTGTTGACGGTGTCCTCTGGACGGCTCCGCCGTGATCCTCAGGCGGCAATGTTCGTATGGTCTCCGGCAGCTTTCGTTTCGGCGATTGCGAGGGGAAGGCGCAACGTTACCGCCGTGCCAGTTTCCATCCGGCTGCTCACCGTTATCGAGCCGCCCATGGCCTCCGCGAGCTTGAACGAAATCGCGAGCCCCAGGCCCGTGCCCTGATACTGGCGGCTGTAGGCATGCTCCGCCTGCACGAACGGCTTGCCGAGGTCCTTCAGCACTTCCGGAGGCATGCCGCAACCGTGATCCTGAATGCGCAATGCGCATCTGTCGCCTTCATCGCGCCAGGACACCTCCACACTGCCGTTTACCGGCGAAAATTTTATCGCGTTCGAGAGGGTGTTGATCAGGATCTGCCGCAGCGCTCTGCGATCGGCGAGGACATTCATGTCCGGCGCGGATATCGCCTTCAGCGAAATGCCGCGCGTGGCACCCAACACCTCCACCATGCGAATGCACTCGGCAGCGGCTTCGTTCAGGCTGACGCGCTCAACAACCGGCTCGAATCTGCCCGCCTCGATGCGCGACACGTGCAGCACATCGTCGACGATCTGCAGAAGATGGCGGCCGCTGGCGTGAATATCTTGCACATAATCGCGATACCTGGCTGGGCGGATGGCACCAAGAACTTCCGTCGAAATCAATTCGGAGAACCCGATAATGGCATTGAGCGGGGTGCGCAGCTCGTGGCTCATGTTGGCAATGAAGGCACTCTTGCTCCGGCTCGTTTCTTCGGCGGCTTCAGCCCTCGCATTGCTTGCCTTCAGCTCGGCATCGATGATGCGCTCCTCCCCGGATCGCATGTGCTCCGCAATCCGCCACCAGACAAATACAAGGCCCACGAACGCAAAAAGGGCGGCAGTCGTAACGCCGACGATGCTGGGCAGAGCGCGGATGAAGAGCGCGCGCCCATGCGCCGAGGGCCGCCAGGCCAGGTGGAATGGCGACAGTTTTCCATCCGGCGCCGAAAGGGGAATGCCTCCACTGGCTCCTTGTGCGGCCTGCAGTCCGGCAACGCCGTAATCATGGCCCAGAACGTGAAGGTAGGCGGCGCTGAACTCGCGCATTTCGATCAGAGCATAGTGCGAGCTGACCCCAAACGTCGTCGCGCGCACCGTCGCCGTTGCGGCGAGTGCAGGCTGGCGGTGAAAGGTGACCGTGCCTGTTGCAGCCAATTGGCGGTCCTGCGGCTCGATACGGAATGCGAGCCTTGTCAATTGCGCTATCGTAAGCACGTCCGCTGCTGAGAGCCGCAGATTTGGCTCTCTCGAAAAGCTGTAGACGATTTGTCCGTTTCGCGCTGCCACGAACACGTGATCGACGCCGAACGCCGTCGAGAGATAGGGACCCAGATTTTCTTTTTCCCAGCTTGGCCGCGGCCCTTCAAGATCGTCGTAAAGCTCCTTCCAGTTGGAATAGTCCTCCAGCGCGTTGGTGAGCGTCCGTTGTTGCGTATCGACCAGAACCCGCAGAAGCCGCCGTTCGCTCTGTTGCTGGCCGGCATCGAGGCTGATGGCGGAAACTTTGACAATCCAGATAATCGTGCCGACGCAGGCCGCGACGATCACGGCCATGGTCGCGGCGAGAGCCGCGACTAGGTAGCTAAGGCGGCGGCGGCGCTGTCGGACAGTTTGCACGAAACAAAAGGCCAATCGCTATGAACGCGGCCATCGTACACGGGAAGGCGTTAAGGATTTGCGTGAGAGTGCGTTAAGGAGTCGTTTGCCATCTGGCCGGCCCGAGGCTTGGCGAACTCACCGATCCGGTGGAACAGCGCAAACGCTTTGTCGCCGAAATGGAGAGAAGCAGCGCGCTTCCGGCGAGGCGCTATCCACTCGACAAGGACTTTCTCTCGGCTCTCGCGCACAGGCCGTCGGCATCCGGCGTGGCGCTCGGCTTCGACCGCCTCGTCATGCTGGCCACCGCCGCCCGCAAGATTGATGACGTTCTTTGGACACCGTTCCGTGATTGTTGAGCTGCGGTGGATATTCCGGAGTGACGTGTTCACGCTTGTAATCTCTGGGGCCAACTCCATGTCACCTGCTCTTGACGGACAGGACACTTCAGCCCAAAGCCATTGTTTCGAGAAGATGGGAGCGGGGATTTGGGGGCCTGTTCTAGCGTGGTCATGCGGCGGGGTGCGCTCTTCCTACTTGTTGCTTCTTGCATTTCCTCAGCTAGCGCCAATGAGGAAGGTCCCTTCGGCGTCGAGATGGGTACCCCTGCCGCCACCTACCATTATTGCAGGCCTGCGGCGAACCCCGGCTGGTATGAATGCACTCAGCTGCGTCACGGCCACCCAAGCTTCAGCCGCTATGAAATAGAGGCATCGCCCAACACTGGCGTCTGTTCCGTCCTAGCCATCGGGAATACAATCGAAAATGATCGGTATGGCGTCGCTTTGAAACAAGAGGCGGCGAGCATCGCGAGACAAATCGCTGAACAATATGGCCTTTACGACCGAATTAATGACGAATTGTCGTCTGGAAGCATTTGGAGCGACCCTCAGGACTGGATGATTGGCCTAAAGAAGAATGAGCGCACATTTGCATACCTGTGGAATGACGATGGCTCACGACCTAATCACGTTAGCTCGATCTCTGTCGTTGCGTTCGGCGCCTCAGAGGACAGCGGGTTCATAGCCGTGCATTTCAACTTCCGAAACAAGGATACGTGCAGACAGAAGGTTACGGCCGATCTCGCGCGAGCGTTTGGGAAGCCATCTCGGCCGTCAAAGCGCGTTGTTCCTAAGTATAGCTTCGAAAGGGTCGCACATTCGGCTATCGCGGATTTCCTCTCCACCTATCAGAACGGCGGTACAACTGGCGTTCGCATCAAGATGTCGAGGTGCTACACGAAGACGACCAACGCTCGTCTCCCATACTGTTTAGCGTTCGACGCTGCCGCCGAATCGATTCTCCCGGGCATCGAAAGCCAATCCAATTTCCCTCCAACAGAGGAATACAAGCGGGAGGTGTTCGACAAACGTGTGCGGATCAATCTCGCAAAGCATGGTATTTCGGCATATGACGAGCAAACCCAGATCATTTCAGATCTCAGTTTGTCCGTATCAAACAACATGCTGGGACTTCATGCGCACTGAAGCTGCTCGCAAGCTGTGCCATTGAATGAGTGCCGCCCTCGAGAGAACGCCCAGGCGGCGACTCGGCCCTCAGCATTTGCGCAATGCTCAGTTAGGGATGGACAATTAGCGGTAGCTTGCGTTGATGGCGTCGAGGGCTTTGGCGCCGGGGCAGAGGTCGGATTCGGAGAGCGCGTTCAGCGGTGTCGCCACTGTGTTCAGGTGCGCGTGCAGGTCCTGTGCATCGTCTTCGATGTAGAGCAGCCCCGTCACGACTTCGCCTTTGGCGGCATGCGCCTGGCAGAACGCCATGGCGCCGGCGCGGTCGTGCGGATTGTAGTCGTCGCGCAGCTTGGCAAGGCGAATGATCGAGCCGTCGTGCTGGCGTACCTCGGTGACGGTGCCTGGTGCGTAATCGGCGCGAATTTCGCTCTTCGGGACGATGAAATCGATGCGGTTCACCGCGTCGTTATGCTCGCGCACGAAATCGTAGGACTTGGTGGATTCCGGATTGTTGTTGAACTGCACGCACGGGCTGATCACGTCGAGGATCGCCGAGCCCTTGTGCGCAATCGCCGCCTTCAGCAGCGGCACCAACTGGTGCTTGTCACCGGAAAAACCGCGCGCCACGAAGGTCGCACCGAGCATGAGCGCGAGGCTCACCAGATCGATGGGTGAATCGGAATTCACCGCCGTTTTGCTCTTGCTGCCCTTGTCGGCGGTGGCGGAGAACTGCCCCTTGGTGAGGCCATACACGCCGTTGTTCTCGCAGATGTAGACCATGTTCACGCCGCGCCGCACGCAATGGGCGAACTGGCCAAGACCAATGGACGCGCTGTCGCCATCACCGGACACGCCAAGATAGATAAGATCGCGGTTGGCGAGATTGGCGCCGGTCAGCACGCTCGGCATGCGGCCGTGCACGGCGTTGAAGCCGTGGGATTGGCCGAGGAAATAGTCCGGCGTTTTCGACGAGCAGCCGATGCCGGAAAGCTTCGCCACCCGATGCGGCTCGATGGCGAGCTCGAAGCAGGCCTGGATCAGCGCGGCGCTGATGGAATCGTGCCCGCAGCCGGCGCACAGGGTGGAGATGCGGCCCTCGTAATCGCGATGCGTGAAGCCGATGGCGTTCTTCGGCAGCGCCGGATGATGGAGCTTCGGTTTGGCGATGTAGGTCATAACGAAACACCAACGTAAGCGCGTTCCGCTTCCCCCCTTGTGGGGGAAGCTGTCAGCGGTCGCGCCAGCGACCGATGACTGAAGGGGGGTTGTTCATCGCGAACGCCCCCCTTCCGTCTGGCGTCGCGACGCTACCGCGTCGCTCGCCAGCCACCTTCCCCCACAAGGGGGGAAGGAGAGATTCTTGTTGGGATTTGCAAAACATGCCCCTCCAACTCCTCACGCCGCCGGCGGTGGAACCCATCGCGCTCGCCGATGCCAAAGCGCACCTGAAGGTGGACACATCGGACGACGATGCGCTCATCACCCGGCTTATCGCGGCAGCGCGCGCCCGGGCCGAATGGCACTTGGGCCGCGCGCTCATCACGCAAACCTGGTGCTACTGGCGCGATGCATGGCCGTGCGGCGGCATCGTGGAAATTCCGCTTCCGCCGCTGCAGAACGTTGCCTCGGCCACCGTG
>JAICVV010000276.1 GCA_025935155.1 Alphaproteobacteria bacterium | reverse complement strand
TTCAATCAGACGAAAGGGCCGGTGCCACAGCCGGCCCTTTTTCTTCGTCTCGCGGCCATGCGGCAGGCGCAAATATCCAACGGGGAAAATGAGAGGCGGGGAGGGCGGCTGCGTCCTATATTCTCCTCATGACAACGCCAGAGCCATTTTCCTGGGATCGCGCCGCAGCTCGCTCAGGCAAGTTCAACGGGAAGTTTCTGATCGGTGTACTGACCACAGGCATTTACTGTCTGCCGTCCTGTACCGCGCGCCAGCCAAAGCCCGGCAATGTGCGGATCGTCCGCACCGAGGACGATGCAAAGGCGCTGGGCCTGCGCGCCTGCAAGCGTTGCCGGCCCGATCTTTTTTACCGCGGCGAAGACGAAGACGTTTCGTTGTTCGAAGGTTTGGCTGTGCGCGTGCGCGTCGCACCGCAGGAATTCCCGGATGCGCCGTCACTCGCCAAAACAGCGGGCGTAAGCCTCACGAAATTGGGCGACCTGTTCCGCGCGCATGCGCATCTCGCCCCCGCAGCATGGCTGCGCCGCGAGCGCGTGCGCGCCGCTTCGCGACATCTGCTGCAAACGAACGACCGCGTGGTTGAAGTGGGGTACGCGGCCGGGTTCGAAAGCGAGTCCGTATTCCACCGCCAGTTTCTGACGCTTACCCGCATGACGCCGGGCGCCTATCGGGCAATGAACGGCGCCTCGGTGTTCCTGTTGCAATTGCCGGGCGGATATCGCCAGCAGGAAATTCTCGCCTATCATGCCCGCGATCCGGAAAGCCCGACAGAGCGCGTCGAGGGCCATCGCATCTTCAAGGCATTGCGCACCCCGCAAGGTCCGGTAGCGCTGGAGCTTTCGTTCGAAAACGAAGGGGCATGGGCAAAGGTCCACGGCATCGACAAGATGAACCAGGAGACTGCATCGCTGCTGCACAATTCCGCGCTCCGCATGCTCGGACTCAACAACGAAGTGACGGCATTCGAGACGCGTATGGGTAAGCATCAGCGATTTGCCTCGTTAATCGTCAAGCGCCGCGGTTTACGCGTCCCGACCATCCCTACCGGATTCGATGGATTGTGCTGGGCAGTCATTGGGCAGCAGGTGAATGTGAAATTCGCCGGCGCGCTCCGTCGTGAAATTCTGAATCTTGCCGGTGAAAAGATCGGTGACATGCGTACACATCCCACGCCGGAAAAAGTCGCCGATGTGGGTGCCGCACGCTTGGCGAAATTACGGTACTCGCGCGCCAAAGCAGAATACCTCGTCGGCACGGCAAAGGAGATCGCCGAGGGCCGGCTGGATATTGAAGGATTGCCGGACATGTCCGCCATCGCCGCCGAGAAAAAGCTGATGTCCATCCGCGGTATCGGCAAGTGGACGGCGCGCTACACGATGCTCCGCGGCGGCTTTGCCGATGCGGCACCGGCCGGTGATAGCGCGCTCGCAACCGTGCTCCAGCGTGTACACAAGCTCGACGAGCGGCCGGACGCCGAGCACGTCGAAACGTTGATGCAGGAATTCACGCCACATCGCAGCCTTGCGACGATGCATTTGTGGGCCAGTTACAGGGACGCAGCATGAAAAACGAGAAGCGGTACTGGGCGCCGATCAAGTCCAGGTTCGGAAACTTCGCAGCCTGGGTCGATAGTGAGGGCAGGGTGCTGCGCTTCCATCTGCGCGCGAAAGGCGCGGAGAAGGTCGATCCGGAAGCGGAGCGCAACGAAAAGAAGCTCGCGCATGTGCAGCGTCAGGTCACGGAGTACGATGACGGGAAGCGTCGCCACTTCGATTTCGAACTTGCGCCGGACGGTCCTGAGTTTCACAGGCAGGTTTGGGCGGCCCTGCTGGAAATCCCGTTTGGCGAAACGGCGAGTTACGGCGCCATCGCCCGCAAAGTGGGGCAGCCGCATGCTGCGCGCGCGGTCGGCGCTGCCAATGGTGCCAATCCGATCGCACTGATCGTGCCCTGCCATCGGGTAATCGGCAGCGACGGTAGTCTCACGGGCTATGGCGGCGGTTTGCCATTGAAGCGCGCGCTGCTGGAGCACGAAGCAAAAGTGGCCGGCCGGCCGTTCGATCTGTTCGTCTGACCGGCGGCTTACGAATGCGTGGGCGAAGCTTGCGCGGGCGTGGCTTGTGCAGCCGGAGTGGTTGCAGCGGCGGGTTGCGCGCCCGTCGTCGCGGCCCATTGCGCATCGGCCGGAGTCGCGGACTGCGCTACGAGCGCGGCCAGCCTCGCATCGCCCTGCGGATTGGGCACCAGCGCGTGGTCCCAGCGCCATGCCGGCGCCACCAGCGACATGACATCGTCTGCATTCAGCCCCGAGCCGGTAATCACCACCACCATGTCCTTGCTCGGGATTACGGCGATGCGCTGGCCGCCATTGCCGTTGGCTTCAAAGTCGGCGGGACATCCGGCGCGGCCGTTCGGATAAAGCCAGATGCCGTAGCCGTATTTCACATTGGCGCTCACATTGGCTTGTGGGCTCAGCGCCGCATCGACGTAAGAAGCAGGCACCAGCTGCCGATCTTCCCACACGCCATGATGAAGCCAGAGATAGCCGAGCTTTGCCATATCGCGCGGCTGCAGCTTGAGATCGGCAAATCCATGACTGACGCCGTCGCCATCCACCGGCCAGTAAAGATAGTGTATTCCCAGTGGCCAGAATAGTTCGCGTTGGGCGAAGTCTCCGGCGCTCGTGCCCGTTTTCCGGCTTAACAGCGCAGAAACCAGTTCCATGTTCACGGCGCAATAATTGAACTGCGCGCCCGGATCGGCGGTCTCCGGCCGGTCGAGCGCAAACGCCGACCAATGCGGGCTGCTCTCCATCTGCTCGAGGAAATTCTGACCGTCCTTGTCGCTGCAATCGAGACCGGAGGTCATGCTCAACAAATGCGCCAGCGTGAGATGCGCCTTACGCGCATCGTTTTCCGGTGCCGCCGCAGTTGCGAGAACTGGTAGCACCGGTGTGTTCAGATCGGTGATCTGCTGTTTTGCCTGCGCAATTCCCACGAGTGTCGAAACGACGCTTTTCGTTACTGAAGCGACATCGTGGAGCTGATTATCGCCGAACGGGCGGAAGTAGGCGTCCAGCACAATCGAGCCATGCCGCTCGATGAGAAGGCTGTGGACCGGCAGGTGTTTCCACTGGATGGTCTGGATGGCGTACGCCAGCCAGTTCGAATCGACGCCTTGCGCTTCCGGTGCAGATGTATGCCAGCCTTTTGTCGGCCAGACGGTGGCAGCCTTCGGCGGGGGTGCGGGAGGGGGAGGAGGGGGTGTCGTGGCACACGAAGCGATGGTCAGAGTCGCGGCGCAGAAGAACGCAAAACGCGCCGCGGCCGTGTGTACACGCCCCATAAGAATACTCCAACACCTGGGAGACCGCAGGGCTAACCCCGCATCTACCGGAAATCCTTAGACAATTTTCGTTTATCGGGCAATGAACAATTTTGCCTGCATTTAAACTATCGCACGAAGGCGAAGGTTCAGGGCAGGTCCATACTCACGCGCAGCCCGACGCGCGTGCGCTCGGCATCGCTCAGAAAGCCGTTCGAAAGTGCGGCAGCTTCCCCCGTGTGGTCACTCGCCCAAGGCATCTGGAACTGAACGCCGAGATCGAACACGAACGGCGCTGCAATGTAGGAAACCGTTGGCCCCAGATA
>JAICVV010000243.1 GCA_025935155.1 Alphaproteobacteria bacterium | reverse complement strand
GAGACGGTAGGGGGAGTGTCCTGAAAGTCCCCCTTCCGCCTCGCTGCGCTCGGCACCTCCCCCGCAAGCGGGGGAGGATAAGGCGATGCTCGCCGCTCTTACCTCGCTCTACGCTTCCATCGCGCTACGGCGGCCGAAGAGGAACGCAATCACCACGCCCAGCACGCCGAACGCGGCCCAGCCGGGTGTTGCCAGGAAGGATTCAACCGCATGCGTTACCGCATGCGGCGCGTTGTGCTCCAGCCAGCTCTTCGTGCCATCGATGCTGGCGCTGTTCACGGCGGTCCACACATGATCCAGCGAGCGGATAACGACATCCCCGCCATGTTCCAGCGTGCTGATAAGGTCGGCGCCAAGCAGCATCAGTGCAATGCAGATCAGCACCAGGCTGACCAGGCGCATGGCGATGTACACGGCGTGGCGGAATCGCTGCATGACGCGGGACGCTAAATGAGCCAGCCGCCCCGCACAACGGCGCCTAAGACCGTTCGCGTTCCGCGTAAGGCGTGCCGTCCTTGTGCGTGTAGCGGCCCACCTTCGAATCGATCTTCATGTCGATGTCCGAATAGGTGCATACATCGTGATTCGAACGCGTGCCGATTTCGAGGCACGTGGCAACGTCCGCAGACCTGTTCACCAACTGGTGCCCGTTGCCATCGTTCATGGGAAACCCGGCACAATCGCCCGCGCGCAGCACCTGCTCTCCTTCATCGGTGATCAGCGTCACCTCGCCCGACAGCACGTAGAGGAACTCGTCCTCGGCCGCATGCCAATGCCGCTGGCTGGAGGCAGCGCCCGGCGGGAGCGCCAGCAAGTTCACGCCGAACTGCGTGAGGCCCGCCGCGTTGCCCAGCGCTTTGCGCGTGCGGCCCTTGGCGATTTCATGGAACGGCGCGGGATACCCCGAGCCCTTCCGCTCGGGAACCGTGTTCACATCCACTTTCGGCATGGCCTCACCTTCCTGTCGGCTGACCTATTCATCTTGCTTGCGCAATAGAATGGCAATCGCTTCAGCCCTGCTGCGCGCGAAGCGCATGGGCGAGCATGGCCTGCGCAATCTCGCGCTCACCCATGATCACCGTGCTTGCGCCCATTTTGGTCAAATGCTCGACTTCGGCATCGAAATGCGCCCGCGCCACAATGTCGAGGGCCGGATTGGCTTGACGCCCCTGCTGCACGATCTGCCCCGCCTCGAACGCCTCCGGTATGGCAACAAACAAAACGCGCGCCGCAGCCAGATTGGCTGTGCGCAATAGGTCCTCGCCGGCGGCGTTGCCGGCCAGCGTCTCGATTGCCTGTGCCTGCAATTGCTCCAAGCTCTCCGCGGATTCGTCGATAACAAGCAGCGGCACACCGGCCCGCTTAAGGCCATCGACCACCAGGCGGCCCACGCGGCCATAGCCCACAACAACAGCATGTCCGGTGAGCGTGACCGCCCTCAGAATTTCCGGTGGCGGAGTTGCAGCCCGCTCCGGCTCCTCGCGGCGGCGGACAACACGCTGCACCGAAGCGATGACGATGGGGTTGATCAAAATCGACAATATCGAAGCGCCAAGGATCAGGTCGCGCGCTTGCACCGGAAGCAGTGCCAATCCGATTTCGAGATTGACGAGAACGAACGAAAACTCGCCGATTTGCGTCAGTCCGGCCGCCACGGAAGCTGCCGTTTCGGTACGCACGCGCAAGATTCGCAGGATCGCGAAGGCAGTTATTCCGGTTCCGACAACCACCACCATTGCGGTGCCGAGAAGGCGCAATGGCGCACTCAGGATCACATGCGGATTGAACAGCATCCCGACCGAGACAAAAAACAGCACCGCAAAGGCATCGCGCAGCGGCAGCGATTCCTCGGCGGCACGCCGGCTGAGAGGCGATTCGCTCAAGATCATGCCCGCGAAAAATGCGCCGAGCGCAATAGACACGCCGAACAACGCTGCCGCGGCGTAAGCCACCCCGAGCGCCACCGACAGCACGGCCAGCCGGAACAACTCGCGCGATCCGGTATGCGCGACGTAATGCAAAATCCAGGGGATGACTCGCCGCCCGACCAGCCACATCACGAGAAAGAACGCAGCCAGCTTGGCAAGTGTGAGTGCGAGGGTTCCGGCCAGTGCGGCAGGGTCCAGCGCCGGTCCGCCGCTCCGCAATTCCGGCGCGAGCGTGGGGAGGAGCACGAGGACGATGACAGTGACCAGATCCTGCACGACGAGCCAGCCGACCGCAACGCGGCCGCGTTCGGAATCCACAAGGCGGCGTTCCTGCAGCGCGCGCGTCACCACCACCGTGCTGGCGATGGAGAGCGCCGCGCCGAACACGGTGGCAGACGGCAAGGGCCAGCCAAACAGCGACGCCACGAGCGCGCCTAGTGCGGTGGAAACAATCACCTGGAGAATGGCGCCCGGCAGTACGATACGGCGCACCGCCAACAAATCGCCGAGCGAGAAATGAAGCCCCACGCCGAACATCAGCAGGATCACGCCGATGTCCGCGAGCTCCAGAGTCAAATGCTGGTCTGCAACGTAACCGGGCGTGAACGGGCCCACAGCCACGCCTGCGAGCAGATATCCCACAATCGGCGAAATTCTTAAGCGGTTGGCAACAGTGCCCAGCACGAAAGCGAGGCCAAGCCCGGCAACCAGAAGAATGAGAAGCGGCGAGGCATGCGGCATGGCCGCGAAGCTGGCGCGAATGGCGCGTTCCGTCCAGTGCTGAAGGTGCCGGTCCCTAGGCCGCGAGTTTCGCCATCAAAGTGTCGGACAATTCATAGTTGCCATATACATTTTGGACGTCGTCATGTTCGTCCAGCACATCCAGCAGCTTCACCAGGGTTTCGCCGGCATCGTCGCTGACCGGATTCATCGATTGCGCCCGCCACTCGATCTTTGCAGAGTCCGGCGCGCCGAGTTTCGTCTCCAGCGCATCGCGCACCGCGCCAAAATTGTCGATCGAGGCGATGAATTCGTGCAGCTCGTCCCCGGAGATGACCTCGTCGGCACCGGCATCGATCGCGAGTTCCAGCATCGCATCGTCGCTGCCCTTCGCTTTCGGATAGGCAATCACGCCGACCCGGTTGAACATGAAGGTAACGGAATTGGGCTCACCCAGCGCGCCGCCATACTTGGAGAACGCGGCGCGGATATCGCTGCCGGTGCGGTTGCGATTGTCGGTCTGCGCTTCCACGATGAGTGCCACGCCGCCGGGGCCGTATCCCTCGTAGCGCACTTCCTCGATGTTCTCGCCGCCGCCGCCCACCGCCTTGTCGATGGCGCGCTGGATATTGTCCTTGGGCATGGACTGCGCCTTGGCCGCCAGCACCGCCGCGCGCAGCCGTGGATTATGGTCGGGATCGGGCATGCCCAGCTTGGCCGCGACCGTGATTTCGCGGGCAAGCTTGGAGAACATCTTGGAGCGCACCGCATCGACGCGCCCCTTCCGATGCATGATATTCTTGAACTGACTGTGGCCGGCCATGGATCACCTGAACGGCGGCTCAAATAGCGGCGGAAGTCCGCCGGTTCAAGCTGTCCGGCTCTTTTGCTTGCCCCTCATATGGTCGGAATCGACTGTTTCAGCCGGCCCCCGATGCGCACCGGTTCAATGCGCACGGCAAGACCTTTGCCGTTCGTTTCCACGAACACGCCGCACAGTGTGGCGGGTCCGGACGCGGGAGAAAATCGATTGGTTGGGAGTTTCCGGGTGTAGCGTTGCAGCGGCTCGAATTTTTCCATGCCAATCACCGAGTCGTAGTCGGCGCAGGCGCCGGCATCCGTCTGGTAGGCAGTACCCCCTGGAAGGATTTGGGCATCGGCGGTCGGCACATGGCTGTGGGTGCCCACCACCATCGTGGCGCGGCCATCGCAGAAATGCCCCATCGCCATCTTCTCGCTGGTCGCCTCGGCATGCATGTCCACCACGATGGCATCGGCCGCTTGACCCAACGGACAGGCGGAAAGTTCGGCTTCCACAGCCGCAAACGGATCGTCCTGCGGCTCCATGAAGACGCGGCCCAGCGGATTGATCACCAGCACGTGTTGCCCGGAGCGGGTCTGAAACAAATTGGCCCCCTTGCCTGGCGCTCCAGCCGGCAGATTCCGCGGACGCAGGATGCGATCCTCAT
>JAICVV010000065.1 GCA_025935155.1 Alphaproteobacteria bacterium | reverse complement strand
GGCCTTGGCGCCGATTATGATGACAACAGCGCGCCCGATTTTGCACGCTATGCCGAAGCCGTTCGCCGCCTTGCAGACGAGCTTGCCGTTTCACTTATTTTGGAACCCGGACGGCTGATTGCTGCCAGTGCCGGCATTCTCGTTTCGCGGGTGGTGTATATCAAGGAAGGGGATAGCAAGCGATTTGCGGTGATCGATGCGGGCATGAACGATTTCCTCCGCCCGGCGCTGTACGACGCCCATCACGCAATCGTGTGCGGGAGGTCCGGCAATGAAGCGGATGATGAAACTTATGATGTCGTAGGCCCGATCTGTGAGACCTCCGATCTGTTCGGAACGTACAGCTTGCCGCGACTCCACGCCGGTGATTTTGTGGCGATCAAAATGGCCGGGGCCTATGGCGCAGCGATGGCTTCGGCCTACAATGCCCGGCCGCCCGCCGCTGAGGTGATGGTCAAAGGCGGAGAATGGAGCATTGTGCGTCCAAAAATGAGTGACGATGAGCTTATCTGCCTCGATCGAATCCCCGGCTGGCTCGAATAGCAATATTGAGCAGCGCATCGCGCTCACCCGCGCGGCCCTTCTCTGGGAACGCATCTGGTCAAGGCTGTGGCCGGCGAGTGGAATAGGTGCCGCGTTCGTTGCGCTCGCCCTGCTCGGCGTGTTCCCGCATTTGCCCGGCGTACTTCACGCACTGATCCTGCTCGCTGCGTTTAGCGGCATTGGATATTATCTGTGGTCCAGATTTCAGACATTTCGCCTCCCGACCTGGGCTGATGCCGCCCGGCGGCTGGAGCGTGAAAGCGCACTCACACACCGTCCCATCACGGAGCGCGACGATCTGATCGCGGCCGGCGTTGGAGACAAGTGGGCCGAAGGCTTGTGGCTGGCACATTTGCGGGATCTGCTGGCGCGGCATTATCGTTTGAAGTTCGTTGTCCCGCACGCCTCGCTTGCCGCGGACGATCCATACTATCTTCGCTACGCCGTTGTGGTGCTGCTCCTGCTCGGACTTGCAATTGCCGGAACAGACGCGCGGAGCAGGCTTTCCGCCGCGTTCACGCCCGGCGACGCCGCGCCGCTTGCGACTCTCGACGCATGGATCGATCCGCCTGCCTATACGGGCGAAGCGCCGATCTATTTGCCGCGCGCGGTTACGAATAACACCATAGCCGTTCCCGCCGGTTCCACTCTTTCGCTTCGGGTCCATGGCGGGAGAATTCGTCCCCAGGTGACCTGGGCGCCGCGGCCCGCGAATGCACCGGGATTTGCGGAGAGCGGCGACGAGTACTCCAGCAATCAGAAAGTCACGCGCGACGAAACGCTCCGCGTTCTGACGGGAACGCAAACATTGGCCGCCTGGCACATCAGGGCAATACCGGACGAAGCGCCGTCCGTCGCTTTCGCACAGCCGCCCAGCCGCACGGTGCGCGATGCTGTGAAGTTCGCCATCACGGCCGCAGACGATTATGGCGTCACCTCTGCGCACGCTGTCATTCGCCCGGTCCAAAACGTCAAGAAGCAGCACCCGCTCATCGTTGAACTGCCACTTTCCTCGTCGGGAAAGGTCGTCAACGATATCGTTTATCGCGATTTGACCGGCAATCCGTACGCCGGGCTTGCGGTGACGATCACGCTGGAAGCGAGGGACGCGATCGGCAATATCGGCCGCAGCAGGCCCGTTCGCTTCACGCTGCCCCAGCGGATTTTTACAAATCCGTTGGCGCGAGCACTGGTCGAGCAACGGCAAAAACTCTCTCTGGATGGAAGTGCCGGCCGCAAGACTGCCATCATGGCTTTGGATGCCCTTACGATTGCGCCGGCCGCCTTCTTCCAGAATCAGACAGGCGTTTATCTCGCCCTTCGGGCTGCCTACTGGGCATTGAGGACCGCCCGCAGTGCGCAAGAAATCGCGCATGTGCAGGATTTGCTGTGGCAAACGGCACTCGCGCTTGAGCGCGGCGGGCTTTCGTCCGCGGCAGAAGAATTGCGGCGTTTGCAACAGATGATTTCGCAGGCGTTGGCGCAAGGCGCGCCGCAACCGCTGATCGACGCGTTGCTGCAGCGCTATCAGCAGGCGCTGAACCGCTATCTGCAGATGCTGGCGCAGAACCCGCCGCCCGCCAACGCGGCACCGCCGAAAAATGCCAAGGTGCTGAAGCCGCAGGATCTGCAGGCACTGTTGAACGCCATCCAGCAACTGGCACAGAGCGGCAACCGCGCCCAGGCGCAGCAACTTCTCGCCATGCTGCAAAACCTGCTCGAAAATCTCCATATGACTGCCCGTTCGGGTGGCAGCGGCGGACAAGGCGACAAGGCGCTGAGCGATGCATTGAAGGGCTTGGGCGATCTGATGGGAAGACAGCGCCAGCTGCTCGACAAGACGTTCCGCGAACAGCAGGGCAATCCGGACCCGCAGGCCGGTGGCCCGAAAGGGCTTTCGCAGCAGCAGGGAGATTTGCGCCAGCAGCTGGACAAGCTGATGCAGGGCCTGGGGCCGAAGGCCGGCGGCGGCGCCAAAGACCTCGGCGAAGCCGGCAGGCAGATGGGCGACGCGCAAGGCAAGCTTGAAGAGCATTCGCTCGACAATGCGACTCAAGCCGAGCGCAATGCGCTGGATGCCATGCGCAAAGGTGCGGGCCAGCTGGCGCAAAAGCTGATGCAGCAGCAGGAAAATGGGAAATCGGGCGAAGCCGGCAACGAAGATCCACTGGGACGGGAGAATGGCGGCCGCGGACCGAGCTTTGGCAGCCAGACGAAACTCCCTGACAAATCGCAAATGGCGCGTGCGCGGAACATCCTCAGGGAATTGCGCCGCCGCGCAGAAGAGCGCGGGCGTCCGCAAGAGGAACTGGATTACCTCGACCGGCTGTTGAAGCAATTCTGACTGGAGAGTTCCGGCCGCCTTCGACAGGGCCCAGAAGGGCGGCTCCACTATGCGGAGAGACAATTGTATTAACGGAGCCGCCCCCGGGATTGCCGCATCGCGGAGGGGCTGATCGGCGGCAATCACCGAAGGAACGGTCCTGTCTGGAGCCGGTTCCCCAAAGATTTTTTTGGTTTTCTTTGAACCGCCAGAATGAGGCGATCTTCTCCACAAACCTCTCATATGCTTTCGTCATCTGATGTGGATGTCGTGCCGATGACCTCATCTTTTCAAAGTGACGACCCCTTCGGCTTTTGAGAAATCCCGATGGTCTTGTAGAGCGCTTCTGCATGAGGCCAGACCCGGACCACCACACCACGGTAGTGAACCAGTCCCCAGACGAGCAGCGCCACAACCGCCGCCAGCCCGAGAGAGGCGGCAAGCACAGCGGGCGCCTGACCCTTGGGACGCACAAATTGCGTGCGTTCCGCCCGCGGGCCGGAGACATTGGAGCTGGTTTTCACTCCTACGATTCGCTCGCCCGCTGCATGAACCGCATCGGGCTGCTGGTCCCAGGCATGACCGCACTTTTTGCACCGGACCGTTCTTCCACCGGGCGGCAATTTGCCTTCCGCAATCCTGTAGCGGGTGGCGCATTGGGGACAGGTCACAATCATGGCTATGTCGCCAGCCCGGAGCTTGATCAGCTATGCACAGCGGCAAGCATGTTGCGCGCGGATGGTTCCCGCTATGGTTATTCGCAAATGGTGCGCTTCGAAAATGTCGGCATGCGATATGGCCCAGGGCCGGAAATCCTGCGCGATGTGACGTTCACGCTCGATCCCGGATCGTTTACCTTCCTCACAGGCCCGTCGGGCGCCGGCAAATCGACGTTGTTGAAGCTGATGTACCTGGCCGAGGCGCCCTCGCGCGGACTGATCAGCCTCTTCGGCGTCAACCCTTCCAGAATACCCCGCGCGCAGCTACCTGCGCTCCGCCGCCGTATCGGGGTCGTATTTCAGGACTTCCGGTTGCTCAATCACCTTTCCGCTTTTGACAACGTGGCTTTGCCGCTGCGGATCGCCGGGCGGGAAGCACCCAACTTTAAGCGGGATGTGGAAGAGCTGCTTTCCTGGGTAGGATTGGGAACCCGCTTGTCCGCAAGTCCGTCCACACTCTCCGGCGGTGAGCAACAGAGAGTTGCCATTGCGCGTGCAGTTGTCGCGCGGCCGGACCTTTTGCTCGCGGACGAACCGACGGGCAATGTCGATCCGGATATGGGCCAGCGGCTGATTCGCTTGTTCGAAGAGCTCAACAAACTTGGCACGACAGTGCTGATTGCGACCCACGACCGTAGCCTGATCGAAAGCGCGCGGGCGCGCGAAATGCGGCTTGTGGAAGGACGGGTGATCGAATTGCGGAGCCCTGTTGCGTGAATCCGAATACGCGCATCATGCCGCGGGACAAAGGCGCGATTTCGCTGGATGTCGTGATCGCCGTGATGGCTTTCCTCGCGGCTTTGGCGCTTGGTGCATCGCTGATCGCCGAGCGCGCCGCGGCGACCTGGCGGACGGGACTTGCGGGCCGCATCACCGTGCAGATTTTACCGCCCGAAAATTCCCATAGGTCGCTGAATCGGGAAATTGATGGCGCGCTTGCCGTGCTTCGTAGCACGCCAGGGATTGCCCATGCAGCTCTCATTTCCGAACAGGAGACACTGACGCTGATCAAGCCGTGGCTCGGTTCCGATGCGCTGATTGCCGATCTTCCTGTTCCGCGCCTGCTGGATGCAGAAATAGCGCCGGGGGCTTCGCTCGATGTCGCGCGGTTGCACAGCCGGCTGAGATCGGCGGCTCCGGATTCCTTTCTGGACGATCATACGCGCTGGCTTTCGCGCTTGCGTGCACTGGCTGACGGCATCATCTGGTCCGCGTACGGCGTCTTGTTGCTTGTCGCTCTGGCCACCGCCGCAACTGTGTCGTTTGCTACGCGGGCAGGTCTAGAAGCACATCGCGAAATCGTGGAGCTTTTGCACCAGATCGGAGCGCATTCGGGATTTATTGCGCGCGCTTTCGAGTGGCATTATTTCATAGCGGCGGTGATCGCTGCGACCATCGGCGCCGGATTGGCGGCGCTGATTTATCTGGCAGGGACAGGCGCAGAACTGGTGGGCTTCGAGGTAGTGCCGTTTTTGCCGCCGATTGGCTTACATCTTTCGGAACTTGCCTGGTTGATTACAGTGCCGGTAGTGGCAGGCTGGATTGCGCTGCTGACGGCGCGTCTTTCCGTGCTGGGAGCGCTTTCGCGCATCTACTGATTTGCTGGTCTTCCGATGTTATTCTGGGATCGTATGTTGGGCGTTGCGCATTCGAAGCAAGCGGTGGGGCCGGATTGGAGACGCTGAGAAAATCTCTCGCCTTCATCGGCCGGATCGTGCTTGGGGCAATCCTCGTCTACTGCCTGGGATTTCTGGCCTTCGCGATGACGTTGCCGCACCGCGCGGTTTCGGTGGGGAAGGCGGACGCCATTGTGACGCTCACAGGCGGCGATTCCCGCCTCGACACCGCCGTCCGCCTGTTGGAGGAAGGCAAGGCGAAGCGCCTGCTTATTACCGGCGTTCATCCGTCGATCACCAAGCCGGAAATCAAACTGATCGCGCATGGCGGCCCGAAATTCGACTGCTGCGCCGATCTCGACTTTGCCGCGGAAGACACGCGGGAGAATGCGGTGGAGGCGGCTCGCTGGATGCGCGCGAACGGGTTTCACAGCCTCATTCTGGTGACCGCGAACTATCACATGCCGCGGAGCCTCACCGAATTTTCCGCGGACATGCCGAACGTTAAGCTCATTCCCTATCCCGTGGAGCCGGAAGGAATAGACTTCGCGAAATGGTGGCGAAATCCGCATGCGGTGCGGCTGCTGCATGCGGAATACGCGAAGTATCTGGCAAGTCTCGTCATTGACCGATTCGTTTCGCGCGACAGCGGCGCGGATAAGCGGCGCGGCTAGCCCGTGTCTTTCGCCACGATACTCCGGTCTGCTCTGTTTGCGATCTGGTTCGTTGCCGTCACGGTCCTCGTTTACATCGTTGTGTTGCCCGCGTTGGTGCTTCCTCGCCGCGCGATGGTTCGAGCTTCCAGACTCTGGTCGCGTGCGGTTTTCGCCGGACTGAAATTCATTGCCGGTCTCGATTATGAAATACGGGGCGAGGTGCCAAGCGGACCCGTGCTGGTCGCGTCCAAGCATATGAGCATGTGGGACACGATGGGGCTTTACGTCACCATCTGGGATCCCGCCGCCGTGCTGAAGCGCGAGTTGCTGCGCGTCCCATTCTACGGCTGGTACATCGCCAAAGCCGGTGTGATTCCAATCGACCGCGCCGGACAGGCAGGTGCCTTGCGCAAGATGGCGCAAGCGGCGAAGAAGGCTATCGCGGCTGGCCGGCCAATCCTTATCTTTCCAGAGGGCACACGGCGGAAACCCGGTGCCGCGCCGGACTATAAGCCGGGAGTCGCTGGACTCTACGGTTTGCTGGACGTGTCATGCGTTCCGGTTGCGCTTAATTCTGGGCTGTTCTGGACTGGACCCATGGGGTTTATCAAAAGACCGGGCCGCATCGTGGTAGAATTTCTGGAGCCGATTCCAGCGGGATTGACGCGCGCGGAGTTCATGCAACTGCTGCAAGAGCGGATCGAAGCAGCCACGGCGAAACTGGTTGCCGAGGGTAGCGAACTCCTCGCGAATAAGCGGTAATCGGATGCCGCGCTACCGCATTCTTCTCGAATACGATGGTGCGCCGTTTGCGGGATGGCAGCGGCAGGAGAACGGGCCGTCCGTTCAGGCTGCACTGGAGCAAGCGATCTTCAGGTTATCGTCTGAAACCGTGACGGTGACGGGCGCCGGCCGCACCGATGCGGGCGTTCACGCACTGGGGCAGATGGCGCACTTCGATCTTGAAAAAACGTTTGCGGCGGACAGCGTCCGCGATGCGCTGAACTATCATTTGCGTCCCGCTCCGATTGCGGTGATCGAGGCAGCCATTGCGGCTCCCGAATTCCACGCCCGCTTCTCCGCAACTGCGCGCACCTATTTTTATCGCATCCTGTGCCGACGAAGTCCGCCCGCGCTGGACCGCGGCCGCGTGTGGCACCTGATGCGCAACCTGGATGCCAGGGCCATGCATGAAGCCGCGCAATTTCTGGTGGGACAGCATGACTTCACGACATTCCGTTCCAGCGAGTGCCAGGCAAAGTCGCCGGTCAAAACCCTTGACCGATTGGACGTGCGTCGCGCCGGCAACGAAATTCATGTTGAGGCGCGTGCCCGCTCGTTCCTGCATAATCAGGTGCGCTCGATGGTGGGTTCGCTCAAGCTGGTAGGGGAAGGCAAATGGCAACCTGCCGATGTGACCGCAGCATTGGAGGCAAAGGATCGCGCGCGGTGTGGGCCGGTCGCGCCGCCGGAAGGATTGTATCTGGTTCGCGTGGACTACTGAGCGGCGCTTTGCGCATCCCAGCGCCGCGCCCGCTCCAATGCGTTACGCAATAAGCCGGCAAAGGAAAGCCGTGAAGCGGGATCGAGAAACGATCCGACCTGCAGCTGTTTGCCGTGGCTTCGCAAGGTCAGTTTTCGCGGCTGCTCGTCTGTCCGGTCGAGATGCACGCTCACCCAATACGGGTTCAGTGTGACTTCTTTGGCGGGCCCACGCGCCGGGTGCGTGTCGATGAGGAGTTCAGCCGCTGTCAGCCGAATGTGCTCGTAAGCCTGCGCCGCGAGCCGGCTCGCCCGCAGCGCCCATGCCAGCAATGCCACATCCAGCCCCATGAACGGCGCGATGGGCCACGCGCCGCGCAGCATGAACCCGATAGCGAAAGCCAGATTGGCGGCCGCTACAACGGCCAGAATGATTCTCAAGACGCCGGTACTCATCGGCGGGTTCGGCCGGAGAACGGCATCCAGAAATACGGGATCGGCGGTAGCGTTCATGACAGAAAAGATAGGCGCATCCGGATAGAAGGAGAAGCGCCGCGCTGCATGACGGTTCCGCCGGCCAACCGGATCGCATACATTACCCCAACGGCAGGCATTCGGGGAGGGCCGGCCACCACGGAGAGCAGATGACAGCAGAGTTGCGCATGCGCCGCGCCGCGACAGGCGCCGCTGTTCTGCTCCTTCATATTCTCGTGCTGCTAGCGTTGCTGGCGGCGTTTCAGCCACACCTTCTGCAGCAGGCTCTGGGCACACGCGAGATCACCGTCACCCTGCCGGTAACGCCACCGGCCGGAAAACCGGAGCAGCCAGCGATCGCGCCGCCCACCCTCATCCGGCCGGAGGAAGCGCCGCACGCCATCACGCCGCCCGCGATCGAGGCGGCGCCGCAGCCCACGCCGCAGCCGCAGGACCAGCAGGGCGATATCCGGGCGCTCGGCCGCTACCTCTACAATTGCAGCGGCGCCTATTACGAGCGCCTCTCTCCGAAAGAGAAAGCGCACTGCCTCGAAAACAAGTGGAACGGGCAGGAAGGCCCGGCACTGACACTAGGGCCGGCGAAGCCCTCGCCCTACGATGCGGTGATCGCGAAACGCAACGCGCCGTTTGTGCCGATGGAAAAGCCCTGCGATGTCGACAAGCCCACCGCGAATCTCGGGCTGCCCTGCATCAATTCCAGCAACGATCACCAGCCGCTGGTGCAGTTTCAGCGCTGACCGTTACGCCGTTTCCAGCGCGATGCC
>JAICVV010000185.1 GCA_025935155.1 Alphaproteobacteria bacterium | reverse complement strand
GTCGCCTATTTTCGGATCGAGCTTGCCGAGCGACATGTTCACTTCGGCGGCGGCGCGCTTGACGATTCCCAGCGCGCGAACGATGGGGAGCGGCTGCTTCTCCCAGCCGATGCGGAAATTGTGCCGGCTACGCTCGGCCTGCGCACCCCAGTATTTCTCAGCCGCCACTTCAATCGGGCCGAAAGAATCTGTTTCAGTGCGCATCTGGATCATGCCGCAGAGGTCCATGGGTTGAGAATTGGAATGTCGAAGCCTTCGAAGTCCTTCACATCGCGGGTGGCGACTGCTGCGCGATGAGCGCGGGCAATGGCTGCAATCTGGGTATCCAACACCTTGATTTCGAGCCCAGCCTTCTTTCGCATTGCGCTCAGTTCGGCGAATGCGCGCGCGGCGGCGCTATCGAACATTAGCACGCGTCCTAAAAAGTCCACCTCGAATATCGTGCGGAATGCGGCCGCCAATTTATCTTTCCGCTTTCCGGGCGGCAGAAGTGCTACTCCAAACAACATCTCGGCTTCGCTCACCGTTGTGGTGAAGAGATTTCGCATATTCTGCCGCGCGAACCAGTCTGCTACCGCGTCGGATGGCCGGCTTCGATTCGGCTCCGAAAGCACGCTGGTGTCGAGAACGATCATTATCGTTTTCGCCGCCGTGTCTCCGGCGGCACTGGCAGGATTTCATCCGGAAACGGTTCAAGCGGGAGGAGGTCGCGATAGGGCGCGAGACGCTTTCGAATGCTTTCGAAAAGGTCTGCCCCGGTCTGGATGATCTCAGTCTCATTGCCGACGGCTGCCTGCAGAATATCGCGAACTTCCGCTTCCACTGACCGGCCGTGCTCTGCGGCCTGCCGCCTAAGGCGCCTTTTTACGTCCTCGCCGATATTGCGAATCGTTATGCTGGCCATGCAATCGATGTAATCATTGATTGCATTGATTGCAATCGGGCTATTTTTTCCGGAAGGCGTCGAGGCTCACCACTTCGGCCGGCGCTGCGGGCTTTTCCGGCTCCTTCGGCGCATCCAGCACGGGTTTCGGCCCAGCGAGTGGCGCAGGCTTCGCGCCCGGGAGCGCGGTTGGAGCAGCCGATTTCTTGCTGCCTCCAGCTGTCTCGCCGCCCTGGAATTGCAGCCCAAACTGCACACCCGGATCCATGAATTGCGTCAGCGCCGCGAACGGCACGATGAGCGCCGCCGGCACCTTCTTGAACGAAAGTGTCACCTGGAAGAAATCGTCGCGCACTTTCAATCCGGAAAACTGGTGCTGCAGGATGATCATCATTTCGTCGGGATATTGCTCGCGCAGAAAATCCGGAATCTCCACGCCCGGGAACTGTGTCCTGAAGGTGATGCAAAAATGATGGGACGCAATAAGGCCCTGCTTTTCGACTCGCTTCAGCGCATCGCGCACCACGCTGCGCAACGCGGCGTCCGTCAATGCCTGATATCCGATATAATCCTTCGCCATCTGCCGTCTCGCAAGCGATGCCGAACATAACCTCGGCCCCTTGTGAGTCAATTGATCCGTCGCTTCTCCCGAGCGCCGGCCGTCAGGCCGCCTCGATCTCGTGCCCCGCGTTATCTTCAATTGATTGTTTCTTCGTGTGGGCCGGCTCGAATCTGGCCCGGAAATATCGCGGATGTCACGAAAGTGGCAATGGTATTCGCATAGCATGAAAACTCTTGAGCCGGAACGGCGTGGAGAGTACGTCCCTAAAAACACGATGTCCGTTTCGTCGAACAATCCATTTTGCAAGGTGTGCGTTCGGCCGCCAATTGCAAGCTGGCGGATACGATGAGCGAAGCGGAACTGGAAGAACCTCTTGCCGCACCGGTTGCCGGCGAACCGCCCTCAGAACAGGAAATGGAAGCGCTGGCGCGGCCGTCTTCTGCGCTCGGACTGCTCACTGTTCTCCGCCATCGCAACTACCGCCTGTTTTTTGCGGGCCAGCTGGTCTCGCTGATGGGCACCTGGATGCAGTCGGTGGCGCAGGCCTGGCTTGTCTACCGCCTCACGCATTCGCCGTTCCTGCTCGGCCTCACCTCGTTTTGCGCACAGGTCACCGTGTTCTTCATGGCGTCCTTCGGCGGCATGATCGCAGACCGCGTAGACCGCCGCAAAATGCTGCTGGTGACACAAAGTCTTTCGATGATCCAGGCAGCCATTCTTGCAGTCCTCACACTGGCGGGCGTGGTGCAGGTGTGGGAGATCATCGTGCTCGCCTTCGGTATTGGGCTGATCAATTCCGTCGACGTGCCTACACGGCAGGCGATGACAATCGACATGGTCGGCCGCGAAGATTTGCGCCGCGCCATCGCGCTCAATTCCATGATGTTCAATCTGGCGCGGGTGATCGGCCCATCGATTGCAGGCGGGTTGATCGCGCTGGTGGGCGAAGGACCGTGCTTCGCCCTGAATGCCGTGTCGTTTGGGGCGGTGCTGACGAGCCTGCTGCTGATGAGATTTCCGCAGCGCGGCCGCCGGCGCGCCGGTCACCCGTTGCGCGATATTCTGCTCGGCTACCGTTACTCCCTGCACACGCCCGGCATCCGCATCGCGCTGGTTCTGGTTGGCATCTCCTCCATGTTTGGAGCCGCGTATCTGTCGATGCTTCCGGCCTTTGCGCGCGACATCCTGCATGGCGCTTCAACCAGCTACGGCACCTTAATGACGGCCGTTGGGATCGGCGCGCTGATCGGCGCCTACGCCCTGTCGCGCATCCACGAGCGCTGGCTGACGTCAGCGCCGATCGCCTCCGCCGCCAGTTTTGGCGTGTGCCTCATCCTGTTTTCGCATTCGCATGTGTTGTGGCTGAGTGTGGCCCTGCTGCTGCCAACCGCCTGTAGCCTGATGCTGCTCGGCGGCACCGCCAACACCATCATCCAGATTTCCGCCGACGAACGATTTCGTGGCCGCGTGATTTCGCACTACACACAAGCCTTCCTTGGCATGATGCCATGGGGGTCGCTGTTGCTCGGATATCTCGCGAGCCGAATCGGTATCGGAGAGAGTGTTACCTTGGGCGGTGCGGTGGTTGTGGTCGCGGCCGCTCTCGCGTGGCTCAACCGGCCGGTAGCGGGCCAAGGCGCAGCCGCACATCCGGTATGATTGTCACTCAGTCGAAAGCTGGAACGGCCGGGTAACAGTCCAGGACCGAACCGAGCGCGGTCTTCAATTGGCCGAGCCACGGTTCATAGTTCCGCCACTGCTCCAGCCCTTCCTTGTAAATGGGTGTTCTCACCTGTTCGGAGCTGGCCGTGCTCACCGCGCGTGCATTGCTGTGAAACAGCAGGCTACTCTCGTCAAATGGGAGTTCGAGATAGGCCAGCAGGCGGCGAATTTCCCCTTCGGGATTCGCGACCAGCTGCTCGTAAAAAACGCGATGCACCTTTCCGGGAAGTACGCGATCCCAGTGTGCCATCAGCTCCGCGTAGTCCCGATAGAGGCGCGCGAGATCGGTGAGGCGATAGGCGTAGTTCTGGCCGGCCGTGAACAACTGCGTGAAATTGGACCAGCAGCAGCCGAGCGGATGCCGGCGCACGTCGATGATTTTCGCATTCGGCAGAATGAGCTGCAGCATGCCAAGATACACGAAGTTCGAACCCATTTTGTCGGTGAAGAATGGGCGGCCAAGCGTCAGATAGGAGCGCACGCTCTCCAAATAGCGTTCGCCGAGTGCCTGAAGGCCGCCGTCGCCAACTAGGGCTAGTACATCTGGAAATTTCGAATCGTGCTGTGGCGCGATTTCGTTTTCGACGTGCCTGGCGGTAGCAGATAATTCGGCCAGCTCCCGCGTGCCTTCGATTGCGGAATGGCTCGCCAGTATCTGCTCTATCAGTGTGGATCCGGAGCGGGTCATTCCTACAAGGAAAATCGGATCGCGGCGGCCCGAGCCGGAGCCCGCCCGCCTGGCAAACAGCTCCGGGGTGAACAGCGCCTTGCAGCGCGCCACATAGGCGGTGAGCACGTCCGGATTGTGGATGAGGCTCAGGCGCTGGATCGCATTTCCCTTCGCGTAGCGTTCAAACGATTTCGCGTATTGCTTCCGGTCGCCATACGCCTTGCCCAGCGCAAAATTCAGAGCGGCACGGCTTTCCTGCGAAACGGTGCCTCTGGCGAGTTCGCCTTCCATCTGCGCAATCTCGGCGTCGCCGAAACGATAGGTTTTCAAATTGGCGAGACTCCACCACGCCTGCCCGTTGGAAGGATCTGCGGCAACGGCTTCGCGATAGGCTGCGATGCTGTCGCGGCCCAGCCCCCGAAGCGCATGGCCGTAATGTACCCATAGCTGCGCATCGGCGGGATATTGGGCGGTCAGTTCGCCGAACAATTCGGCGCATGGCACGAAATCGCCGGCGTTTTCCAGCAGCGCTGCCATTTGCCGCCGGAACAATGGATTGTGCGGCTCGCGCGCCAGCGATCGCTCCAGCTGCAATTTTGCCATTAGCGGCTTGCCTGCGCGGAACAGCGCGCAAGCGTAATGGAATCTTGGCGCAACCGCGTCAGGCTCCAATTCCAGAGACCGCGCGAGCAGACCCTCCGCCTCTCCGTCCCGGCCCTGGCGGATCGCAGCATCGGCCAGCAGGTTGAGCGCGGCCGGCTCATTTGGATGCTCTTTCAGAAACGACTTTAGCCGCTGAATGGCGGCGGGAATCCGCTCCTGTTGGAGCCATGCCGCGGCCTCGCGCAACTCCGCGTGCCGCAGTTTACGATCAAGCCGCAGCGCATTTTCTGCGCGGGCAAAATCATTCTCTGCATCGTCTGCGTCATCGCTCACGATGGTGCGGGTAGCAGGTCGAAAGCACGCGCGCCAGTGTCAGGCGCGCGCTGCGGCCGCCACATCGACGAAGGGATGTCCGGCCACCGGCTCGAGATCCTTCACCAGCGCCGCAATTTCCAGCGCCGTTTCTTCCATAAACTCAAAGCCGCCCTCGCGCATGCCGGTCAGCTGCTGAATACGCGCTCCGATTTCCTCACGTTCCTGC
>JAICVV010000026.1 GCA_025935155.1 Alphaproteobacteria bacterium | reverse complement strand
CACCTCTCCCCGGGACACGGGCGGCAGAAAACGGTAGCCCAGCTTCGGCAATGTCTCGATGAAGCGGCCACCTTCTTCACCCTCCCCCAGCGCTTGCCGCAGGGTCCAGATATGCTTGGTCAGATTGGATTCGGCGACAAACCGGCCCGGCCAGATCGCGGACATGATCTCGTCTTTTGAGACGGCATGGCCTGCCCGATCGGCGAGCAAAAGCAGAATCTCGAACACCTTCGGCGTCAGCGCGACCGTTTCGCCCGCCTGAAGCAGCCGCCTTTCTTTCGGCTGCAACTCGAAATCCGCAAACCGATAAACCGGATTTTCTTGCTCCATCATCGGTTTACTAACCTTCCGGTGCCGACAAGAAATTTTCCGGAAAATTACCAGAATTTCGGGAAGGACAATACCGGCCGTCTACTCCATTTCGGGGCCGCGGCGTGCAGTGACGCGCCAAATAAGCGGGGCGCTTGCGCCTCGGGAACTGGAGGAGCTTTTCAAATGAGAATTGCAATGACGGCGGCGGCTATGGCTCTGGCAACTGCGCTCGGTGCGCCCGCCCATGCCGCCGATCGCGCCAGCATAAGCGACACGATCAAAGCGCAGGTGCGCGACATCGTGATGGGTATCAACACGCAGAACGCGGCGCTGGCAACGAAGCACGATGCGCCGAAGGTTCTCGCCATCAATAGCGGGCAGCCGAATACGATCGGCGTGGCCGCCGATCTGGCAGGGTTCAAGCAAGCCTTCGCGGCCGCCCCGACCTGGCGAGTCAGCCTGGTGGAAGAGGCCGTAGACGTGCCTCAGTCAGGCGACATGGCGGTTTATCGGTCGGTCTACAACCAGGACTCGATGCACGACAATGTCCCCTTCACACAGAGGGTCAACGTCATCGCCGGCTGGAGCCAGCATGAGAACGGCGCCTGGCTGATGGATTGGTACGCCGTCTCCGAAATGGAGAAATCCCACAAGAAGTGACGCCGTTCGGCACGCCTGTGTTCGGAGCGTGCTGCGTCAGATTGAACCCAATGGAGTTTGCACCATGAGAATTCGTTTCGTTCGCATCGCGCTTCTGCCTGCGCTGGCAGTCGCACTTTCCGCCGGCATCGCCCAGGCCGGAAAATTCACTGTGCTCCACAGTTTCGCCGGTGGAAGCGGCGACGGCGCCAACCCGCTCGGCGGAGTCGCGCCGGCCGGCGGCGGCAGCTTCTATGTGGCAACGGACGGAGGCGGATCGGCCGGCCTCGGCACGCTGGTCGTGCTCCGGAAGGACGGCACGACGCAGATGCTGCACGTCTTCACCGGCGGAAGCGACGGCCAGAATGCGGACGGTGCGCCCGTCGTGTATTCGGCATTCGACAAAGGCGTATATGGAACCACGCAGTTCGGCGGTTCCTCGGGTTGCGGCACGATCTACAAATATGCCGGCGCGTACCAGCAAGTCATCGCCTTCAAATGCGGTCCGGATGCTGCCTTTCCATTCGCCGGACTTGTGCAGAGCAAATCTCCCTCCACCGATCTCTACGGCGTTTCGTATAATGGCGGCGCCTCTGACGATGGAAGAGTCATCTACGTGGATTCGCACGGAAATGCGGGCTCCAGCTGCGATTTTTCCGCAGCGTCCGGAAGCCACCCCTTCGCGGGCATCACGGTGGCAAACGGTAATCTCTACACTGCAACCACGGCTGGCGGAGCCAACAATCTGGGGGCCGTTGTTGAGGCATGCGGCCGTGGCGTACTCCACAGTTTCGCCGCCGGTAGCGATGGGGCCACGCCTTATGGAACGCTGCTCTATTACAACAATGTGCTTTACGGGACGACGGCCAATGGCGGCGCTCCCAACCTTGGCACAGTTTTCAGGGTCAATCTGGACGGCAGCAATTACACCGTGCTGCACACCTTCCAGGGGATTTGCTGCGGCAACAGCGACGGCAGCTTCCCGCGTTCCGGCCTGACGCTGAACAAAACGAACGGCTTGCTGTACGGCACGACGATCAACGGTGGCAATTCCAGCGACAACGGCACGGTCTTCAGCATCGACCCAAACACCGGAGCGGAGAAAGTCGTCCATGCCTTCAGCGGCAGCGACGGCGCGCATCCTTACGGCAATCTCTACATCAAGAAGGGCAAGGTTTACGGCACCGCCGTCTCTGGCTGATTAGCCAGCTTGTTGTTCTTGCGATTGGTCCGCCGGCGCAGGCTGCGGCTTTTTCGTCAGGTCCTCGCCGGTTTCCTGATCGACCGCCTTCATCGACAGCCGCACCTTGCCGCGGTCGTCGAAGCCGAGCAGCTTTACCTTCACGGTGTCTCCTTCCTTCACGACGTCGCTCGTCTTTGCCACGCGGCGCGGCGCCAGCTCGGAGATGTGCACCAGCCCATCCTTCGGACCGAAGAAGTTCACGAAGGCGCCGAAATCCATCACCTTCACGACCTTGCCGTCGTAGATGTCGCCGATCTCCGGCTCCGCAACGATGCCCTTGATCCATTTCAGCGCGGCACGGATGGATTCTCCGTCGGCCGAGGCAATCTTCACAGTACCATCGTCCTCTATGTTGATCTTGGCGCCGGTCTTCTCGACGATCTCGCGGATCACCTTGCCGCCCGAACCGATCACCTCGCGGATCTTGTCGGTCGGAATTTTGATGGTCTCGATGCGCGGCGCGTGCTCGCCCAGTTGGTCGCGCGCATGGCTGATGGCTTTCGCCATTTCGCCCAAGATGTGAATACGGCCGTGATGCGCCTGATCCAGCGCCACGCGCATGATTTCCTCGGTGATGCCGGTGATCTTGATGTCCATCTGCAGCGAGGTGACGCCCTGTTCCGTGCCCGCCACCTTGAAGTCCATGTCGCCCAGATGGTCCTCATCGCCCAAGATGTCGGACAGCACGGCGAAGCGGTCGCCTTCCTTGATGAGGCCCATGGCGATGCCCGCTACCGGTTGCTTCAGCGGCACCCCAGCATCCATCAGCGCGAGCGAGGTGCCGCACACCGTCGCCATAGAGGATGAGCCATTGGACTCAGTGATCTCGGAGACAATGCGGATGGTATAGGGGAACTCTTCCTTTTTCGGCAGCAGCGGATGAATGGCGCGCCAAGCGAGTTTGCCGTGGCCGATTTCGCGGCGTCCCGGTGCATTCATGCGCCCCGTCTCGCCCACCGAGTAGGGCGGGAAATTGTAGTGCAGCATGAAGTGCTGCTTGTAGGTGCCTTCCAGCGAGTCGATGAACTGCTCGTCCTCGCCGGTGCCGAGCGTCGCCACCACCAGCGCCTGCGTTTCGCCGCGGGTGAACAATGCCGAACCATGCGTGCGCGGCAGGATGCCGACTTCCGCCGTGATCTGGCGCACGGTTTTTGTATCGCGTCCGTCGATCCGCTTGCCGGTATCCAGCACGGCGTTGCGCATCACCTCCGCTTCCACATCGTGGAACAGGCTGTTGAACTTATTCTCCGGCAGCTTGCCTTCGCCTTCGCCGACGAATTCCCGGGCGGTACGCGCGCGAATGTCGGCAATCTTGTCGCGCCGGAGGTGCTTTTCCGGAATTTGGAAGGCTTCGGAAAGGGCGATCGCCGTCCATTCCCTGATCTTGTCCAGCGCCGGCTTGTTTTCGTCCACCGGAATTTCGCGCGGCTCCTTCGCCGCCTTTTCCGCCAGCCGGATGATCGCGTCGAGAACGGGCTGCATGCCGCGGTGGCCGAACATCACCGCGCCGAGCATCGTTTGCTCGTCAAGCTCCTGCGCTTCCGATTCCACCATCAGCACGGCATCGGCTGTGCCGGCCACGACGAGGTCGAGTTTCGAGTTCGGCATCCGATCGAGCGGCGGGTTCAAAACATAGGCGCCCTCTATGAAGCCAACGCGCGCCGCCCCGATGGGTCCCATGAACGGAACACCGGAAAGCGTGAGCGCAGCCGACGCGGCGACCATCGCCACGATGTCGGGATCGTTTTCCATGTCATGGCTGAGCACCGTGACGATCACCTGCGTCTCATTGCGGTAGCCTTCCGCGAACAGCGGACGGATGGGGCGGTCGATCAGGCGCGATGTCAGCGTTTCGCGCTCGGTGGGGCGGCCTTCGCGTTTGAAATATCCGCCGGGAATTTTGCCGGCTGCGAAATATTTTTCCTGATAATTGACCGTGAGGGGGAAGAAATCGATTCCGGGCCGCGGGCTCTGCGCGCCGACCACGGTGGCCAGCACAACGGTCTCGCCGTACGTCGCAACCACGGCGCCATCGGCCTGCCGCGCAACCTTGCCAGTCTCAAGGACGAGCTTGCGGCCGCCCCATTCAATTTCCTCTTTTGCGATGTGAAACATTGTTTCTGTCCTTCGTTTCCCTGAGCCGGATTGCGCAGGGGCCTTCCTTCGAGGTCGTCTCAAAGAAATGGGTCATGCAGGCTCGCGACCGTTCGCGAACCTGCGAAGCTGTTTGCAGATACGGAATGCGCCCTCTCAGCGACGCAGTCCCAGCCGCGAGATCAGCGTCTCATAACGCTTCCCGTCGGTGGCCTTGATGTAGTCGAGCAGCCTGCGCCGCTGCGACACGAGCTTGATCAGCCCGCGGCGCGAATGGTTGTCTTTCACGTGCAACTTGAAATGCTCGGTGAGATTGGAGATGCGTTCCGAAAGCACGGCCACCTGCACGTCGGGTGAGCCGGTGTCGCCTTCTTTGGCGCCGTATTCGGAAATCAGTTCTTTCTTGCGTTCGGCGGTGATCGACATTCGGTCATCCAGTTCCAAGGTTGAAGACACGGAACGGTCTCAGCTCTCCCGCCCGGATCGCGGCGAGCGCAACAGGCTCGCCATCGCCGGTGGAAAGGTAGACCGTGAGCCCTTGCAGATCGCCGTTGTCAGCTTCTTCCGTGAGGCGCGCGAACAGATTCGCCCGCATCAGGATCGGATTGCCGCTGCGCAGCCGGACCGCATCCGGACCCGTGACGGCCAGCGCCGGGATGCCGTCCAGCGCGGTCGAAATGGGCCTCAAGTGCTCAAAAGCGGCGGGACTATGCATAGAAGCCTTGAGGGTTTCCAGTGGCACGGCATCTTTTTCTGAAAAGCCGCCGATTGCCGTCCGCCTGAGCTGGGAAACGTGCCCAACGGTACCCAGAGCGAGCGCCAGATCGCGCACCCAGGCCCGCACGTAAGCCCCTTTGCCGCAACGCATTTCGAACGTGACGTGGTCCGCATCTGGGGTGCCGGTAACTCGGACATCGTGGATGGTGACTGTGCGGGGTTCGAGGGTGACCGCCTCGCCATCGCGGGCCAGATCGTAGGCCCGCTCGCCCTGGACCTTGATAGCCGAGTAGGCCGGCGGGACCTGGATGATCTGCCCAAGGAAGCGGGGCAGCATGGCTTCGATCTGGTCTTTGCCGGGCCGAGCCTCCGATGTGGCGGTTACACATCCTTCCGCATCGTCGCTGTCGCGGGCTTCACCCAAGCAGGCGGTGAACCGATAGGTCTTCTCCGATTCCATCGCGAACGGCACGGTCTTGGTGGCCTCGCCCAGCGCCACCGCGAGAACGCCGGTCGCCATGGGATCGAGGGTGCCGGCATGCCCCGCCTTCTGAGCGTCGAACACGCGCCGCACCACGGCGACGGTTTGCGTGGACGTGATACCTTCCGATTTATCCACCACCACCCAGCCATGCACCGGCGAACCCTTCTTCCTACGCGACATGTCGCGCCGCCCCTTCTCCTCCCCCGTTTACCGGGGAGGTGTCGCGCTTAGCGCGACGGAGGGGGGAACAGCGCAAGACCCTCTTCCGCCTCGCTGCGCTCTGCTTGCTCGGCACCTCCCCCGCAAGCGGGGGAGGAAAGCGCATGTGCACAGATGCTGTCATTCCTCGTCAGCTTCTGTCGCCAGATCGCGCTTCACGCGGGAGGACTTCAGCAGCGTTTCGATCTTCTCCGCTTCGGCAAACGAGGTATCTTCGAGGAAGCGCAGCTCCGGCGTGAACTTCAGTGCGATGGTCTTGCCCATGAGACCGCGGATGAAGCCCTTGTGGCGGTTCAGCGCCTGCACGATCTGCTTCGCGTTTTTCCCGCCCAACGGCTCCACGAACACCGTCGCATGCCGCATGTCGCCAGACGGCTTCACCTGAGTCACCGTCACGGAAACCCCTTCGAGATCGGGATCGCGAATTTCCCCACGCGTGAGAATTCCCGAAAGCGAATGGCGGAGCAGTTCGCCGACCCGCAGCTGCCGCTGCGTCGGTCCGCGCTCGTGGGCGGAAGAAGGGCGTCGCATGGCCGGAACCCTGGAACGCTAAAGCGCGCGCTTGATGGTTTCGACCTCGAAGCACTCGATCACATCGGCTTTTTGAAGGTCCTGATAATTGGCGAATGACATGCCGCATTCCTGGCCGGCAAGCACTTCGCGCGCATCGTCCTTGAACCGTTTCAACGTAGAGAGCTCGCCTTCGTGGATCACCACATTGTCGCGGATCAGGCGCACGCGGGCGCCACGGCGCACTACGCCTTCCGTGACACGGCAGCCGGCCACCTTGCCGATCTTGGAAATCGCGAAGACTTCCAGCACTTCGGCATTGCCGAGGAATTTCTCACGCAGCTCCGGCGCCAGCATGCCCGACAGCGCCGCTTTTACATCGTCCACCACGTTGTAGATGATATTGTAATAGCGGATCTCAACGCCGTCGCGCTTGGTGCGTTCGCGCGCCTGCGCATTGGCGCGAACGTTGAAGCCGATAATGGCCGCGCCGCTGGCATGCGCCAGGATCACATCGGATTCTGTGATGCCGCCGACACCGGACTGCAGCACCTGCACACCCACTTCGTCGCTGCCGATTTTCGCCAGCGCGCCCTGGATGGCCTCCGCCGAACCCTGCACGTCTGCCTTGAGCACCAGCGGCAACAAACGCTTCTCGCCCTCCTTCTGGGTCTTGAGCAGCTGATCCATCGTAGTGCGCGCGAGATTCTTCTGGCGCGCTTCGCGGCGCTTGCGGGCGCGGTATTCCGTTACTTCGCGCGCGCGCGCTTCGTCGGCCACCACGGCGAACTCGTCGCCCGCTTCCGGCACCCCGGAAAGACCCAGCACTTCGACAGGCGAAGCGGGGCCCGCATTCTGCACGGTTTCGCCGCGATCGTTTATCAACAGCCGCACACGGCCCCATTCCGAGCCGGCCACCACGATGTCGCCCACTTTCAGGGTGCCGCGCTGCACCAGCGCCGTCGCCACGGAACCGCGTCCCTTGTCGAGCTTCGCTTCCACCACCGCGCCTTCGGCGGAACGATCCGGATTGGCCTTCAGATCGAGCACTTCGGCCTGCAGCAGGATAGCTTCTTCCAGCTTGCCGAGATTGGTGCCCTTGGTGGCGGAAACTTCCACGCACAATGTTTCACCGCCAAGGTCTTCGACTTGAATCTCGTGCTGCAGCAGCTCGGTTTTCACCCGCGTGGGGTTGGCATCCGCCTTGTCGATCTTGTTCACGGCCACAATCATCGGGACGCCGGCCGCGCGGGCATGCGAAATCGCTTCCACCGTTTGCGGCATCACGCCGTCGTCTGCGGCAACAACCAGAATCACCAGATCGGTCACCTTCGCGCCGCGCGCGCGCATGGCGGTAAACGCGGCATGACCCGGCGTATCGAGGAAGGTGATGCGCGCGCCATTGTGCATCTGCACCTGGTAGGCGCCGATGTGCTGCGTGATACCGCCTGCTTCGCCGGCCACCACGTCTGTCTTGCGCAAGGCATCGAGCAGCGAGGTTTTGCCGTGATCGACATGGCCCATGACCGTGACGATCGGCGGACGGGCTACCAGATTGCCCGCCTCGTCCTCAGCGCCCATCAACCCTTCGAGCACATCGGATTCGGCCACGCGCTTCACAGTATGCCCGTATTCCGTCGCGACCAGTTCGGCGGTATCGGCATCGATGACGTCGTTCACCGTCGCCATCATGCCGTTCTTCATCAGCACCTTGATGACATCGACCGAGCGCCGCGCCATGCGGTTGGCGAGTTCGGCAACCGTAATCGTTTCAGGAATGGTGACTTCGCGGGGGCCCGCAGGCGCTGCCGGTTGCGGCGTACCTTTGGCGCGCTGCAAATGCCGCCGGAACGACGCGACCGAGCGCATGCGCTCGTCTCGATCCGACAATGCGGCCGTGACGGTAAGCTTGCCGCGGCGGCGCGTATCCGCCCCCTTGCGGGCCGGCGTTTTGACGGGAACCTTGGCGCCCTTCTTCGGCGCCTCTTCTTCTTCCTCCACGACGGGACGGCGGCGCACGCCGTCCGGCGCAGCAGCGACAGGCTCTTCTTTCTTTTCCAGACGGCGATTGGCTTCTTCTTCCGCGTGACGCCGCGCCTGTTCGTCCGCGGCTTTGCGGGCGTCTTCTTCCGCCTTCCGCTTGGCGGCGGCGGCGCGTTCTTTGGTCAGACGTTCTTCTTCGACAGCGCGATGTTTGGCGTCTTCTTCCGCCCGCTTGCGCGCTTCCTCTTCGGCAACGCGCGCATCCGCAATGGCGCGAGAGCGGGCCTCTTTCTCTTCGTCCGTCAACTGGCGCAGCACGACGCCGGCGCGATGCGGATCGCGCGCCGGCGTGGCCGCGGCAGGCAAAGGCCGCGTTTCGCTCGCCGCCGGAGCGGCCGCCCGTTCGGTGGCAGGCGCGGGCTTGCCCGAAAGCGGCGGGTTCACGCGCGCGCGCTTCTTCTCCACCAGAACCGCCTTGCTGCGGCCATGGCTGAAGCTCTGCTTAACCGTCGAAGTTTCGGTTTTCTTCAAGGACAATGTTTTACCCGCCGGGCGGGCTGCGCGTGCTGAATCGTTCGTCTCGCTCATACTTGCCTTTCATCCGGACGGGGATCGGACCCGTTCTTTTCCTTGCGCGGCCTGAAGCCCTCGAGCCTTTCGGCATCGAGCAGAAACCGATCCGCAAGCGGCCCCGGGAAGAGGGCTGCGTGTATCACATTCCCGCGCCCCAAGGCCATGCTCAATTCATCGGAATCGAACAGCCCGATGACCGCGGGTTCGATCCCAGCTGCCCCCGCCACCGCGAGGATTTTCCTGCGGCCATCTTCCGCGCCATCGCGCGCTTCCAGCAATGTGACCGGTTTGCGGCGATCGGTGAGCGCGCGCACCACATTGTCGAAACCGGACACCAGAATGCCCGCCCGGCGCGCCAGTCCCAACTGATCGAGCATGCGCTTGACCAGCAGCGTTTCGACTCGTGACACGAGATCGGCAGGCACACGGACGTTCGCTTTGGCTGCCCTGGCGAACAGGTTCTTGCCAATGGCACGTTCCAGAATGGAACGGTCCGCGCTCACCCAGATGCCGCGGCCCGGCAGCTTTGCCGCAAGGTCTGGCACGATCTCGTTCTCCGGACCCACGACGAAACGCACCAGCCGCGATTCCGGCAACACTTCACGGGTGACGATGCATCGGCGTTCGCGTGAGCGAGAGCCCCCAAGATGACTCCGTTCGCGGGAGCGAGAGCCGTCAATACGACTCCGCTCGCGGATCGCCTGATCCTCGCAATCCGGTACTTCCGCCAACAGCATCAGTCCGCCGGTTCCTCCGTTGCGGTCTCTTCTTCTGCTTCCGGTTCCTCCGGTGCTTCGATCCAGCCCGCTTTCACGCGCGCATCCATGATGATGGCGTTGGCCTGGTCTGCCGTGAGCCCAAAGCTTTCCAGCGCGCCTTCAATGCGCACGCGTTCCTTTTCCTTATTGGTTTCGTAATA
This sequence comes from Alphaproteobacteria bacterium, assembly GCA_025935155.1. Classification (GTDB taxonomy): domain Bacteria; phylum Pseudomonadota; class Alphaproteobacteria; order Micropepsales; family Micropepsaceae; genus Rhizomicrobium. The sequence goes on along the minus strand of JAICVV010000026.1, from coordinate 3,443 downwards.
GCCGAGGAGATCGTCGGTGGCGCAGCCGGCAAGGTCTTCCAGCGTCTTGATCTCGTGCTCGCCAAGCGATGCGGCCATGGCGGCCGTGACACCATCCACCTCCAACACGTCATCCGTGACGCCAAGCTCGCGGCGCTTATCGTCCATCTCGCGATTCTTCGCTTCGATGTATTCCTGCGCGCGGGTCTGAAGCTCCTGCGCGGTTTCCTCGTCGAAACCTTCCACCGCCGCCAGTTCGTTCAGCGGCACGTACGCTACATCTTCGATGCCGGAGAATCCTTCCGAAGCCAGCAGCTGCGCCACCGTTTCGTCCACATCCAGCGTCTCCATGAAGAGCTGCGTTCGTTCGGAAAATTCCTTCTGGCGGCGCTCCGATTCTTCCGCTTCGGTCAGGATATCGATTTGCCAGCCGGTCAGCTGGGAGGCGAGCCGCACATTCTGCCCGCGGCGGCCGATGGCAAGTGACAGCTGCTCGTCCGGCACGACCACTTCCACCCTGTGCGTGTCTTCGTCCAGCACCACCTTGCTGACTTCCGCCGGTGCCAACGCGTTCACGATGAAGGTCGCCGGATCTGGATTCCACGGAATGATGTCGATACGCTCGCCCTGCAGCTCCTGCACCACCGCCTGCACGCGCACGCCGCGCATACCCACGCATGCGCCGACCGGATCGATGCTTGAATCCTTGCTGATCACAGCGATCTTCGCGCGAGAGCCGGGGTCGCGCGCAACCGCGCGGATTTCGATGATGCCGTCGTAAATTTCCGGCACCTCCTGCGCAAACAGCCGTACCATAAATTGCGGATGGCTGCGGGACAGGAAAATCTGCGGGCCGCGGGTTTCGCGGCGCACGTCGTAAATGTAGGCGCGGATGCGGTCGTTTTGGCGAAAGTTTTCACGCGGGATCATCTCGTCGCGGCGCACCACGCCTTCTGCGCGGCCGAGATCCACCACGACCGAACCGAATTCCACGCGTTTCACCATACCGTGGACGATTTCACCGATACGGTCCTTGTATTCTTCGTAATGCCGCTCGCGCTCCGCATCGCGCACCTTCTGCACGATCACCTGCTTGGCGGCTTGGGCGGCGATGCGCGAGAAATCCACCGGCGGCAGCGTTTCGGCAATAATGTCATCCACCTGCGCGGCCGGGTTGCGGGCGCGCGCGTCTTCCAGGCTGATCTCGGTCTTGTCGTTCTCGACCAGACCGACGACGTGCAAGTAGCGCGACACATGCGTTTCGCCGGTCTTCGGGTCGATATCGACGCGAATTTCATTTTCGCTGCCGTAGCGCGCCTTGGCCGCGCGCTGCATCGCCTCTTCCATCGCGCCCAGCACGACACCCTTGTCGATCGACTTGTCGCGCGCGACCGCATCCGCGATCTGCAAAAGTTCAAGCCGGTTTGCGGCAACGCCAGTGGCCATCTGTGTCTCCTAGCCTCTCAATTTGTTGCGGCCTTCGCCGCGGTTTCGGCGTCGTTCTTACGCGCCTTCAGATCTTCCTGAATCAGTTTGTCGGTCAACACGAGCTTTGCTTCCGCGATGCTACGGAAGGGAAACTTGAGCCGCTGGCCATCGACATCGATGACCACATCGTTGCCATCGAGCCCCAGTAGCATTCCTTTGAAGCGCTTGCGGCCAGTGGCATCCGGCGCGCCGAGTTCGATCTTCGCTTCATGCCCGGACCAGCGCGAGAAATCGGTCAACCGCGTTAGCGGCCGGTCGATTCCCGGCGATGAAACCTCCAGCACATACTCGCCTTCGATCGGATCTTCGCGGTCGAGAAAATCGGACAGCATGCGGCTGAGGCGCGCGCAATCGTCCACGTCCATGTGGCCGTCGGGGCGCTCGGCCATGATCTGCAAGGTTTTCGTTTTGCCGCCCATCAGGCGGAGACGAACCAGCCGGTATCCCGCCGCTTCCACAGCAGGCGCGATAATCCGCTCCAGTTGCGACATCTGCGATAAGATGACGTTCTCCAGTATTTAACAAAACCTCTTCCCCGCGGCGGCTCTTTCGAACCGCCACACAACAGGCTTCTGTTGTATGGGAATGGCGGCGATATAGGCGCGGGCCGCGGGAAAAGCAAGATCAGCGCCGGCGGAATTTCAGGAACGCCGGCCTTCCATGCAGTTGCTTGGCCTCGTAGCGGGTGGGCGGCCAATCGGCCGGGCGGATCTGCCAGTCTGCGGCGCAGCTCACGGTCCACTCAAAAGCGGGATATGCTATCAGCCGTTCCAGCGTCCATTCCACATAGCCGTCATCGTCGCTCGCGAAGCGTAGCTCGGCACCAGGTTTCATCACGCGTGCGAGCTCATCCAGCATCGCCATCTGGATGAAGCGACGCTTGTGGTGCCGCGTCTTGGGCCACGGATCGGGAAAGAGGACGAACACCCGGCCGACGCTCGTATCCGGCAGCGCTTCGACGATGTCCCGCGCGTCGCCCGTGTAGACAAGAATCCTCCCTCGCCCCCACGCATGTGGGGGAGACGGCCGGGGTGAAGGGGCCGTTGAGTCGCGCGCACGTTTTGACACCCCCTCACCCTGACCCTCTCCCCCCGCGGGGGAGAGGGAATCCAGTTTCGAAAGCAGTTTCACCACGCCGTTCACATACGGTTCGGCACCGATGATCCCAATGTTCGGATGATTCTGCGCCTGCCAGATCAGGTGCTCGCCGCCGCCGAACCCCACTTCGAGCCACACGTCTCCAACTTGCCCCCCACTCGAAATGCCTTCGCCTCGCTCGGCATTTCGACCTCCCCGCGTTCGGGGAGGTGAAAAGTAGCTGCGCGGATCGTCGCCTTCGTTCAGGTGCAGTTGGAACTGCGGCAGCAGGTCATCGAGCAGATGCTGCTGGTGCGCGGAAAGCTTCGGCCCCTTGCGGCGGCCGTACAGCATGCGGCGCCTGCGTTCGGCGTGTCCGCCGCTCACATCAGAAGGCGCGTTTGAGGGCGCCGGCGAGATCGGTTTTTTCCCAGCTGAAGCCGCCATCCGCTTCCGGCGCCCGGCCGAAATGGCCATAGGCCGCGGTGCGCGCGTAGATCGGCTGGTTCAGCTGCAGGTGCTCGCGGATGCCGCGCGGCTTGAGACTCATCATCTCCGGCAGCACGGCCTCGAGCCTCGCCTCGTCCACCGCGCCCGTGCCATGCAAATTCACATACACCGATAGCGGATCGGACACGCCGATGGCATAGGAAATCTGAATCGTGCAGCGATCCGCCAGCCCGGCAGCGACCACGTTCTTTGCGAGATACCGCGCCGCATAGGCCGCGGAGCGATCCACCTTCGTGGGATCCTTGCCAGAGAATGCGCCGCCGCCATGCGGCGCCGCGCCGCCATAGGTATCCACGATGATCTTGCGGCCGGTCAGCCCGCAATCGCCATCCGGTCCGCCCACCACGAAGGCGCCGGTGGGGTTCACGTGCCAGCTGGTGTTGCCGTTG
>JAICVV010000231.1 GCA_025935155.1 Alphaproteobacteria bacterium | reverse complement strand
TCCGGACCCGGACCATTTCGACGAAATTCTGCCGATCTGATTCGCGGCGGGCGGGCTAACCGCCCGCAAGCGCATTCGCGAGCACCAGTTCGTCGCCCGTCTGAACGCGATGCGATGCCATTTCGCGGGCGCGCACCACCGTGCCAGCGTGCACGCAGACCACATTGTGGCGCACATTGCCCTGCTCATCGAACAGATGCAGCGCAAGCGCCGGACGGTTTTCGGCCAGATCGCTGAGAACAGCGGCGACGGTGGTGCCGTCCGCCTCCAGCCAGCGTTCGCCGCCCATCGCGTGGCGAAGCAGCGGCGGCAGTTGCACGCGTACCGTCACGTAACGTAGGCCTCGACGCTCATGATGCGGGGCAGGCCAGAGGCGATTTCCCGCCAGCTCTCGCCAAGATCGCTGCTCGCATAGATCGAGCCGGCGGTGGTGCCGAAATAGACACCGCCGGAATCCATCTGGTCGCCTGCCATCGAGCCGCGCAGCACACCGGCGAAACAGTTGGCCGGCAATCCGTTCTGCAGCGGCTGCCACGGCTTTCCATTGCTGCTGCGGTAGACCGCAAGCTGGCCGCCGCGGGGGAAGCGGTAATTGTCCCCATCCAGCGGCACCACGAAGCTGGCGCCGGATTTTCTGTCGTGCACCAGCGGGAATCCGAATGAGCAACGGTGGCCGTCGCTCATTTCCGCGATGGGCAAACCATCTTCCCACACGCGCCAGGTGTCGCCGCCATCTTCGCTGCGATACACGCCGAAATGCTCCTGCCGGTACAGCACCGAAGCATTGTCGGGATTGTTGGCGACATGGTGCACGCAATTGCCGCCGAAGCCATGCACGCCTTCGTCCTTGCGCGCCCAGGTCTTGCCGCCATCGTCGCTGCGGAAGAAGCCGGCGGCGGAAATGCCGACCCACATGCGGTCCGCATTCTTCGTGTCTGTCAGAATGGTGTGGAGGCCCAGCCCGCCGAAGCCGGGAAACCAGTTTTCGCGGCCCGGCTGCTCATTGAAACCATCCACCGGCTCCCACGATTGGCCGCGGTCACGGGACACGAACAGACCCGCTTCCGAAACGCCGGCGTAAAGTGCGCCGTGCGCGGGATGCAGCGTCCAGATCTGATCGACGAAACGGCCGCCGCCTTTCAGCTTGCCTTCGAAATCCATTTTGGCAACGAGGCGGTGATGCTCCGGATTGCCCCGATCTTCCGGCCGATAGCGTGGCGCCGACTCCAACTGGTTCCAATTTGAAAGATCGTCGCTTGCGAAGAGGGCAACGCCGAAATTGGGGCTGTTGACCGCAGCGTAGGTGCGGCCGCCATCATCGCGGGCCGATGCCGTCACCGGCCAGCCGCGGAGATCAAAGTTCATCTCCCAGGTTTCGCGATCCTTGCTTTTGAGGATCGCCGCGCCCTTCGCCGTCCCCACAATCACCGCTACGCCCATCGCCCACTCCAATTACCGAATTCCGGCGTCCTATTCTTGCAGTTTTGTGGTGCGCCGCCAACGGACAGAGGCGGCTGTGAGTACGCCGTCAAACGCGGCGCCGTGATTTTCGCGTCGCCGCCCTGACTCTCGGACGGGAGGGCGTGCGGCGCGGCGGGGTGTTCGCTTCCGCCAACTCGAAGCGCAGGCCGCCCGTCAGCGGCGCGGCTTCCATAAGGCGAACGGTGAGCTTGTCGCCCATTGTGTATTTTGTGCCGCTGCGGTCGCCGATGAGGGCGTGCTGGCGTTCGTCATGACGGAAATATTCGAAGCCCAGGGTGCGTGCAGGAATGAGCCCCTCGGCGCCGCTCTCGGGCAAGCGCACGAAAAGGCCAAAGCGCGTAACACCGGTGACGCGCGCCTCGAATGTGGCGCCGACACGGTCTTCCATGTAGGCGGCGACATAGCGGTCGTTCGAATCGCGCTCCGCCGCCATGGCGCGGCGCTCGGTCATCGAAATATGGTCCGAGACTTCGCCGAGCTTTGCGGCTTGCGCATCTGTGAGACCGCCATCGCCCAGTTTCAGCGCGCGGATCAGCGCGCGATGCACCACCAGATCAGCGTAGCGGCGGATGGGCGAGGTAAAGTGCGCGTAGCGCTGAAGGTTTAAGCCGAAATGCCCGATGTTTTCCGGCGCGTATACGGCCTGCGCCTGCGTGCGCAGCACCACGTCGTTCATCGGCGCTTCGTTGGAACTGTCCTTCGCCTGCGCCAGAATGCGGTTGAAGGTGGCAGGCTTCACCACCTGTCCCTTGGCGAAGCTCATGCCGATGGTGCGCAGGTAATCGGAGAACGCGTAGAGTTTTTCTTTCGACGGCTGTTCGTGAATGCGATAGATGAGGGGCTGCCGCGCCTTCTCCAGCGTTTCCGCGGCCGCGACATTGGCCATGATCATCATCTCTTCGATGAGACGCATAGACTCCAGCCGCTCGCGGAAGGCGATGGATTTCACCTTGCCGTCGTCGCCGATGACGATGCGGCGTTCTGGCAAATCGAGCGCGAGCGGATCGCGCCGGTCGCGCGCTTTCGCCAAAGCCTGATAGGCGTTCCACAGATCGGCAAGTACGTCGCGCAAATTACCCTCCCTTGAAAACGGAGGGTCGGATCGCGAAGGCGAAGCACGCGAGAGCGTGTTCGCCAAAGAAGCGATCCGGGGAGGGATCATTCTGCGTTGTTCGCCGTGATCCCCACCCGACGCGCTGACGCGCGTCGACCTCCCCTTTCCAAGGGGAGGTAATTGGTCGAACGCCGCTTGCGCCTGTTGGTAGGTGAGCGTGGCGGCGGACCGCATGATGCCGCGGAGGAATTCGTGCCGCTTTTTGTTGCCGTCGCGGTCGAACGCCATCCGCACGGCGAGGCAGGGCCGATCCACCTCATCCATCAGCGAGCAAAGATGGGCGGAGAGCTTCTCCGGCAGCATCGGCACCACGCGATCCGGGAAGTAGACCGAGTTGCCGCGCCTGAAGGCTTCCCGATCCAGTGCCGAGCCGGGCGTGACGTAGTGCGCCACATCCGCAATGGCCACGATGACAATGTGGCCGCCCTTGTTCTTCGGATCGTCGTCCGGCCCGGCCCAAACCGCGTCGTCGTGATCGCGGGCGTCTTCAGGATCGATGGTGACGAGCGGAATTTTGCGCAAGTCCGTGCGGCCGCGCGTATCGCTCAGTGGCTTGGCGCGTTCTGCTTCGTCCAGAACCTCGGGGGGAAACTCCGTTGGGATTCCGTGCGCGTGAATGGCAATGAGGCTGACCGCCTTCGGCTCGTTCATCGAGCCGAGCCGTTCGATCACTCGCGCGCGTGGCAGGCCAGAGGCGCGGCCCGAGAGCGGTTCGCAGAGCACCAATTCGTTAGACTGCGCGCCGGCGCGATCCCGCTGTTCGACCACAAATTCGTATTTGCTTTTGCGGTCGATCGGCGCCACGCGGCCGCCGCGCTCGGTCTGATGAAAGACGCCCAGCACCTTGTGCGCGCTGGCGCCGAGCCGCTTGATGATCCGGGCCTCGTAGCCCTCTCGTGTTTGCGTCAGCCGCGCGAGTACCCGTTCGCCGGCGCCGAGCGCGGGACCGTGTGACTCGTCTTCGCGGCCAGGAACGACGATGATCTGCGGCGGCGGCTCGTCGCCTTCCCAGTGCTGCGGCCTTGCCAGCAATTCGCCGTCCGGATCCTGGCCGGTGATTTCCAGCACGGACACTTCGGGCAGCGCGCCGGGCCGTTCGTAAGAGCGCTTGCGGCCGCGCGCGATGGCGCCCTCCGATTCCAGCTCCTTCAGGATACGCTTGAGCGCAATCCGCCCGTTGCCGCTGACATGCAGCGCACGCGCGAGATCGCGCTTGGTGCCGTTCGGGCTTGCCGCGAGCGCCTCCAGCACCGCCTCACGCGTCAGCGCAGGCGCCTTGGCCTTTCTTGCCATTCCCCTGTCTACACGAGCGGTGGCCAGCTTCGCCAGATTTGGCCTACTTGCCTTTCGCCGGGTGGGCGCGCTCGGCGTTCTGCTGAATAAGAAATGCGCGGAGGCTTTTGGGGTCCTCGGCATGGATGTCATGAATGCGCCACGCCCCGTGTTCCTTCACCAGATCGAAGACAGCATCGCGCGGCTTTTCTTTCAGCATGCCGAGATCGGTCATTGTCGCCGCGACGACCGCCGCGCTCGGCGAAGAGGAACGCACCGTCAGCCGTCCCTGAAGATGCTGGTAATCCTGGCACTGACAAATGGGATCGAAATCCAGTGCCGGAACTTCGCCGTTGGCAAGACGCGTGTCTTCATCC
>JAICVV010000312.1 GCA_025935155.1 Alphaproteobacteria bacterium | reverse complement strand
CACCGCCGATTGCGGCGCCACTGCTGTCGCCGCGCTATCGGCCGCGCGCGACGCCGGGCTGGATGTGATCGTGCTCGATCACCACGCGGTGGAGACGCCCCCGCCCGCGCTGGCGCATGTCAATCCCAATCAGCCGGGCGATACATCGGGGCTGAAGCATCTGTGCGCCACGGGCGTCGCATTCATGTTTCTCGTGGCGCTGAACCGGAGCTTGCGAAGTAGCGGCTGGTATATGGCGAACGGAATCGCCGAACCCGACCTGCGCGAGCATGTCGATCTGGTCGCGCTGGCCACGGTCTGCGATGTGGTGCCGCTGATCGGCATCAACCGCGCCTTCGTGCGCGCAGGCCTTGCGCGGCTTTCCACGTTAGCGCGGCCCGGCTTTGCCGCGCTGGCGCAGGTCGCGAAAACCACGCCGCCATGCACGCCGTATCATCTGGGGTTTGTCTTCGGGCCGCGCATTAATGCTGGCGGGCGCGTGGGGCGCTGCAGCCTGGGCGTGGAGTTGCTCACCGCGAAAACGGATGCCGAAACACTCGCCCGTGCGCTGGACGACCACAACAAGGAGCGCCGCGCCATCGAATCCACCATTCTCGATGAGGCGATGGCGTTGGCCGCGGCGCAGATCGAATCGTCCATCCTGCTGGTGGAAGCGGATGGCTGGCATTCGGGTGTGGTCGGCATCATCGCCGGTCGCGTGAAGGACCGCTTCGGCAAGCCGACATTCGCCATCGGCTTCGATGGCGAGATAGGCCGGGGTTCCGCGCGCTCGGTGCCGGGCTTCGACATCGGCGCGATTGTGCGCGTCGCGCGCGATGACGGCATTCTGGAAACCGGCGGTGGGCACGCAATTGCGGCCGGCGTTTCGCTGAAGCGCGAACGGCTGGAGGACTTCCGCGCGTTCCTCGCATCGCATGGCGCATCGGCACGAACGCACTCCACCGCGGCGAAAGAATTCGTCATCGACGCCTTGGCGTCGTGTGCGGGCAGCACGCCGGCGCTGATCGACGAAATCGCGCGGCTCGGCCCGTTCGGCGCGGGCAATGCCGAGCCGCTGCTGGCGCTGCCGGATATGGGTGTGGCCTTTGCCGATGTGGTGGGCCGCGATCATGTGCGGCTGCAATTGCAGGGCGGCGATGGCGCGCGGCTGGAGGCTATCGCCTTTCGATCGGCCAAGGCGCCGCTGGGGCAAGGACTGCTCGCATCGCGCGGGAAACCGTTGCACGTGGCGGGCTATCTGCGTGCCGACGACTGGAACGGCCGCCGCCGCGTCCGCCTTCAGATCGAAGACGCCGCCCCGGTGGGCGTGTGAGGCTTGATCGTCTCTTATCCTCCCCCGTTTACGGGGGAGGTGGATCGCCAAGCACGAAGGGCGATGGCGAGACGGAAGGGGGCACGCCGCGAAATCGCCCTTCCGCCTCATGCTCGAATTTCTCGCGACCTCCACGGTACCGGCAACGCGAGGAACAACCGCGCTGCGCAAAGTGAATGGATCGAGATCAGGCCAGCCGCAGTGGACGCTATCTGAACGTTTCGTTACGAACATTTTACTTTAAAGACGAGTGGCCGAGCGCGGAAATAACGATGAAGATCGGGAACCCAATCGGCACAATTGAAATTGGAATGCCTTCCAAGGTGTGCCGCGCAAATGCGCTTCTTGAGTCTGCCGATCAGCCGAAGAGGGGAAGATGGTCATGCGAACTGGGGCGAGAGTTACATGGAGCGTTGCCATCGCAGGCGCGATACTTTTAATTTTGTCTGGTTCGCTCACTTTCCGGGCCGCGCGCGCGGCAACGTTCGAAACCTTCGATGTCCCGGGCGGGACCCTCACCGAACCGCAGGCAATGAACACCGGACAAATAACAGGCTTCTACAGGGCGCAGGATGGAAGTACCGAGGGATTTTTATATTTCCCGTTGGGCGGAACGTTCGACACCTTTCAGGTCAAGAGCTCGCCTGTTACCCGGGCATTCGCGATTAACAGAGCAGGACTTGTGACCGGCTCCTTCGTTAACGCAAGAAAGGAGAGCAGCTTCTGCTTTCTGCTTAACGTCAGCGGCAAGGCGATCGGTTGTGGACCCTTAGGATCAGATGGATCGGGGGGTGCCTCGATCAATCGATCCGGCGTGATCTGTGGTTCCTTCTTGGACAGCAGCACGTTTTCGACTCACGGCTTCGTTTGGGACAAAAACAACGGCGCGACCGAATTCGACGCTCCGGGAGCAACCTTAACCGAGGCCGCTTCCATCAATGACAATGGCGACACGACCGGCCCTTGGGAAGATGCGAACGGGAATATTCACGCCTATGTTCGAGCTTCGAATGGAGCCTTTACGGAATTCGATGTTCCAGGTGCTGCTGGCACCTTTGCAGACGCAATCAATGTGGCTGGCACCGTTGCAGGTTTCTGGGACGATCAGTTTGGAGGCCATCACGGCTATGTTCGGGACGCACTCGGCAACATCACGGTATTCGATCCAAAAGGATCGATCTCACTTAGCGCCGAGGGACTGGGAATGAACAAGAAGGGCGTGGTGACGGGCTCCTGGTTCGATAGCGTGGAAAAGGAACACGGATTCGTGCGCCAGCCGGGCGGCAAGATCACGTCGTTCGATGTTCCAGGTGCTGCTGACACCACGGCAGAGGCGATTGACGACAACGGCGATATCACCGGGTCGTTTGCCGATGCAAATGGAACCCACGGGTTCATTCGCTCGCCATAGCAGCCGGTAGGGAGAGACTGTCTTCGGCGCTCGCGCTTGGCGCCGGTGGATGCCGTCGTCTCCTCCGCCGGCATCATGCCTGCGCTGATCGAATAAGGCGGGCAATGACGAAGAGAGGTTTACGGTCCAAATTGGTGCGGAACCTTGCACCGGCATACCCTGACGAGTATAGCCTCGAGCGCCGCGCCCTTCGTCTATCGGTTAGGACTCAAGATTTTCAATCTTGCAAGAGGGGTTCGACTCCCCTAGGGCGCGCCACTCCCCAAAGGCGCGCCATTGACTTTGTCGGCGCCGTCCATTCCGTTAGGTGCGGCTATACGGGAGGGGGGCTATATGTGTGAAGTTCACCGTCATTTCAGTTT
>JAICVV010000109.1 GCA_025935155.1 Alphaproteobacteria bacterium | reverse complement strand
TGCGAATAATCGCCCATCGCGAAGTGCTGCACCTCGCCGAGGAATTTCCCCAAATCCGGCGGCCGCTTGCCCGGGAGCCGGTTGTGATACCAGGCGGTTGCGGCATAGGTGGGAAGCGCCAGCATATAAGGCTGATCGACACCGGGATTGGACTCGGGCTGATCGGCGCTCATATCGAAGCTGAGAATCTGCGACAGCAGCATCACGCCGTTGAAATCGATCGAACGGTCGGTCTCAAGCATGTTCACGAGCACCGCCGAGCGCGGTGTACCGTAGCTCTCGCCGAACAGGTATTTCGGCGAATTCCAGCGGCCATATTTCGACAGAAACTGCGTGATGAACTCAGCAAATGCATAGGCATCCTGATCGACGCCGTAGAAGGCTTTTTCCTTGTCCTTGCCGGTGATGCGGGAAAAACCGGTGCCCGGCGCATCGATGAAGACGAGATCGCTGGCATCGAGCAGCGTGTAATCGTTGCTGACCACCTTGTAGGGCGCGGCGGGGGTGTGAGAGTCGTTTGCCGTGATCACCCGGCGCGGACCGAAGGCACCCATATGCAGCCACACGGTCGAGGAACCCGGACCGCCATTGTAGAGAAACGTGACCGGGCGGTTCTCCGGCTTTTCGCCGCTTTTGGCGTAGTACACATAGAACATGGAGGCGCGGGCGCCCGTCTCCTTCTGCGCCGCGGGACCTTTTTCAGCGGCTCCTGCTTCCGCGTTGGGTGGCGCGCCCTGCTCGGCTTCGGTGGACTGCGTAACATCATCCCACCCCTTGGGATGCACAATGATCGTGCCGGCAATGGCGTGATAGCCCACCCCTGCAGCCGAGCTGTCGGTGCCGCTATCGTCATTCTTGAAATATTGCGCGACCGCAGGCTCGACCTTGTTGCGGTCCTTGTCGGTCGCATTCTTGTTGCTGTCGTCAGCACCGGCAATCGTCGCCGCCATCGAAAGAGCGGCGGCCAGCAGCCATCCACGTTGCATGAATAATCCCCTCCGTTTGTTGCTACGGCTTCCCCGGCGCTCAACAAACGATAACGGGGGCTCCGGGCAGCCGCAACGCCTATCGGCGGCGCCCGAGCCTCACAAAACTGGGATCGGGGGAGTTTATCGCTGGGCGCGCAGGGGAAGCTCCCGCTCGCCGCTCGCAAGTGCCGTACGCAACGCGGTCTCCAGCGCATCGCGTTCCACAGGTTTTCGCAGAATCTGGACGCCGCTGAAGCGGTCCTCCAGCGTGTCTTGCGCGTAACCGGTCAGAAAGACGAACGGCACGCCATTGCTGCATAGCTGCTCTGCCAAAGGATAGGCGTAGGAGCCGCCCAGATTGACATCCAGCACGGCGGCATCGAAGGCGCCCATCCGCACCGTCTGGACGGCCGTGTTCAGATCGGAAATCGGGCCGGTTACGGCGCAGCCGATCTCTTCCAGAATCTCGCGGATGAGCATGCCCACAAGCGCCTCGTCCTCGGCCAGGAACACCCGCGGCCGCCTGGAAACCGGCGGTACCAGCCTCAGGTGATCCGGAACAGATTTTGGCAGTTGCCTGCCGGTTTCTACAGAGCCGCAGGCAAGCGAGATCGTGCAAACAAGTCCGTCATGCTGCCAATCGAAACGCACTTCACCACCGCCCTGCTGGGCAACGCTGGCAGTGATGATTTTCATCCCGAAACCGCGATGCTTCGGTTCCGATACCGGGGGCCCCTTCACCTCGGTCCACCGCAGAGTCAGGCAGCCGCCGTGAATTTCCCAGCGTACGCTGACCTCGCCTTCCGCATTGGAAAGGGCACCGTATTTCGCGGCGTTGGTCGCCAGCTCATGCAAGGCAAGAGCCACGGTCTGTGCTTTCTCGGGAGAAAGGATGACGGATGGACCGGCCACCGCAATTCTGGTGGCGCAGCGGCTGCGGTATGGAGAGATTTCCTCGTTTACCAGCCGCAATATGTCGGCGCCCTGCCAGCGCGATTGCGACAGCAGCTCGTGCGTCTGCGCCAGCGCACGGACACGGCCTTCAACGCCGGCAATGTAGTCTGGCGTGCTGTCCGCTCTGCCAAGACGCACGATGGCCTGGACGATGGCCAGCGCGTTGCGGGCGCGGTGATCGACTTCTCGCGCCAGCAATGTCTGGCGATTGGCCGCTTCCTTGCGTTCTGTGATGTCGAGGGTGACGCCGTCCACGCGCACGGTCTTCCCGGCCTCGTCAAAACTGCCGGCTGCCGATACGATGCACGAGCGAAGATGGCCGTCCGGCCGCACAATGCAGACCTCGCGCTGGAAAGTACTGTTTTCTGGCGAGAGCGCGGCGGCGGCCTCCGTCAACGTGTTCCAGTCGTTCTCGTCGAAAAACGAGCGGATCAGATCGGTGCTCAGGGCGAAGTTTACGGAATCGGCGCTGCCCGCATCGATGCCGAAAATCCGGCAGTGGCCCTCATCCCACGACCAGCGGTTTTCCGAGCGGTCGTATTCCCATGATCCCATATTGCCGGCCGCCAGCGCGAGGCTGCGGCCGCGCTCGCTTTGTAGCAGCCGTCTGGTCGAGGCTTCCAGCGCTGCGGTGCGTTCGTGAATACGCTGCTCCAAATCGCGATTGAGCAGCTCCAGCTCGCGCGATTTACGGTAGAGCTCTGCGAACACCCGCACCTTGGCGCGAAGCACATCCGCCACCACGGGTACCGGAACGTAATCGACCGCGCCGGCGCTGTAGCCGCGCATGTAATCCATCTCGCTCAGATGGATCGCGGAAATGAAGATGATTGCGGTCTTCTGAAAGCGCGGATGCTCGCGAATCATCGCGGCAAGCTCAAATCCATCCAGCTCCGGCATGCAGACATCGACAAGCACAACGGCAATGTCGTGCTTTAGCAGTTGCTCCAGTGCATCCTTGGCGCAAGACGCCTTGATGAGATTCTCGCCAAGCGGCTCCAGCATTACCTCATAAGAGAGCAGCTTCGCCGGCTGGTCGTCGACCAGGAGAACATTGACCTTGCTGTCTGCTGGCATGATGGCCGATCCTCTAGCGGTGCAGCCACATGCGCAGCGCAAACAGCAACTGCTCGGTGTTCACAGGTTTTGCAAGATAATCCGAGGCGCCTGCCTCCAGGCACTTTTCCCTGTCGCCTTTCATGGCCTTGGCAGTGAGGGCGATGATCGGCAGCCGCCGGAATTTCGGATTGGCGCGGATGTTTCCGATGGTCTGATATCCGTCCATTTCCGGCATCATGATGTCCATCAGCACGAGAGCGAGTTCCGGGGTAGATTCCACCAGCTTGATGGCCTCCTCGCCGGTTGTCGCCGTCAGCACCCGCATCCCACGCCGTTCAAGAACGCTGGACAGCGCAAAAATATTGCGCGCGTCGTCGTCCACCAGCAGCACCGTGCGTCCGACAAGGTCCTCGTCGGAGCTGTTGAGGCGGTCCAGCATGCGCTGCTTTTCGGATGGTAATTCGGTGATCACGCGATGCAGGAACAGCGCCGTTTCGTCCAGCAGCCGCTCCGGCGACTCCACGCCCTTCACGACAATGCTGCGCGCCATTGTGTGGAGCTGGGCATCTTCTTCGGCGGAAAGTTCGCGGCCGGTAAAGACAACCACCGGAATATCGGAAAGCGATGAATCCGCTTTCAGCTTTTCGAGCACCTCGAAACCGCTCATGTCCGGCAGCCGCAGATCGAGCACGATGCAATCGGCCGGCTGCTCGCGCAAAGCCTCCAGCGCCTCGGTTCCGCTTCCGACCGTCACGATATCGATATCTCCGTGACCGAGAAGCTCGGCGATGCTCATCTGCTCCGCCGGATTGTCTTCGATGACCATCAGCCGCTTCTTGCGCGGCTCCGCGTATTGCTTGATGCGCGAGAGCGCAGCACGCACGCCTTCCGTGCTGGTCGGCTTGGTCACGAAGGAGAAGGCACCGCGGGCAAGGCCATGCTGGCGATCTTCATCGATGGTGACGATCTGCACCGGAATGTGGCGCGTTTGCGGATTTTGTTTTAGCTGCGAAAGTACCGTCCAGCCCAGCATGTCCGGCAGAAACACGTCGAGCGATACCGCTGTCGGGCGATATTCGTAGGCCAGTTCCAGCGCATCTTCGCCGCGCGCGGCAACGAGCACCTTGAAGCCCTCATCGTGCGCCAAATCCATGACGATGCGCGCGTAGTGCGGATCGTCTTCCACGATCAGCAGCACCGTGTCGCCCGGTTCGACGGTGCTTCGATCGTCAGGGATCTGCTCGATCGGACGTTCCGGCAAAGCTGCAATGATGGCGGCGCGCGACGGCGCGGCAGGGCCGGCCGGCTGCGGCCGGTTGGCGGTCGACGGCCCGACATAACGCGACGGCAGATAGAGCGTGAAGGTCGAGCCGGAGCCGGGCGTGCTGCGGAGGTGGATTTCACCGCCCAGCAGGCTTGCAAGCTCGCGGCTGATGGCAAGTCCGAGACCGGTGCCGCCATACTTGCGGCTGGTGGATGCGTCTGCCTGCTGAAACGCTTCGAAAATGATCTTCTGTTTCTCGGGCGGAATGCCGATGCCAGTATCGGAAACTTCGAAGGCGACCACCGACTGCGCCTGACTGAGAACCGGATGAGCGGCGCTCCAGCCGCGTTCCACTTTTGAGGCGGAAAGGCGCACGCCGCCGCTCTCGGTGAACTTGAAGGCATTGGACAGCAGGTTTTTCAGGACCTGCTGCAGACGCTTGGAGTCGGTGACGATCGTGCGATCGAGGTGCGGGTCGATGCTGACATCGAACGACAGTTGCCGCGTATCCGCTTCGTGGCGGAACGGCCGCGCAGTCGCTTCGATCACATTGTTGAACGAAATCTCTTCCGCATCCACAGTAACAGTGCCGGATTCGATCTTCGACAGATCGAGAATGTCGCTGATGAGATTGAGCAGGTCCGTGCCGGCGCCGTGGATGGTGCGGGCGAATTCCACCTGCTTGGCGGAAAGATTGCTATCCGGATTATCGGCCAACTGCTGGCCCAGGATTAGGATTGAGTTCAGCGGGGTCCGCAGTTCGTGGGACATGTTCGCCAGGAACTCGGACTTATACTTGGATGTCAGCGCCAGCTCTGTCGCCTTCTCTTCCAGAGCGCGGCGAGCCTGCTCGATTTCCTGATTTTTGCGCTCCACCTCGACGTTCTGCTCGGCAAGCTGTTGCGCCTTCTGTTCCAGCTGTTCGTTGGTCTGCTGCAGCTCCTTCTGCTGCGCCTGCAGTTCACCGGCCAATTGCTGCGACTGCTTCAGCAGCCCTTCCGTCTGCATGGTCGCTTCGATCGAGTTCAGCACGATGCCGATGTTGGCGGTGAGCTGCTCAAGGAAAGCAATCTGCAAATCGGTGAAGGTGGTGAGCGACGATAACTCGATGACCGCCTTCACCTGATTTTCGAACAGTACCGGCAATGCGATGATGCTCTTTGGCGCCATGTTCATCAGGGCTGAACCGATTGGCACCGCGCCTTCCAGAAAGTCGGTGATGAGAACCCGCTTTTTGTCGAGCGCCACCTGTCCAACCATCCCGTCTCCGAGCTGGAAGGTCTGCGGATGCCCGTCGACCGGATGATCGGCGTAGGATGCCACCAGATTGAGGACCGGAGTCTCCGCGGCTTCCATCTGATAGATGACGCCCAGTTGGGCGTTCACAAGCGGCGTCAACTCCGACAGAAGGATGCGGCCCACCGTGGCCAGATCGCGCTGGCCCTGCAGCATGTTGGTGAATTTTGCGAGATTGGTCTTCAGCCAGTCCTGCTCGGTGTTCCGGTCCGTGGTCAGGCGCAAATTGCCGATCATGGTGTTGATGTTGTCTTTGAGCTCGGCCACTTCGCCGCGCGCATCCACCTGAATGGAGCGCGTGAGGTCGCCCTTGGTCACCGCGGTCGCCACTTCGGCGATCGCGCGCACTTGCGTGGTGAGGTTGGCCGCCAGGAGGTTCACGTTGCCGGTGAGGTCTTTCCAGGTGCCGGCCGCGCCTGGCACGTTGGCCTGACCGCCGAGCCGGCCTTCCACACCCACTTCGCGCGCCACGCCCGTCACCTGTTCAGCGAAGGTCGCCAGGGTGCCGGTCATATTGTTGATGGTTTCGGCAAGAGCGGCAACCTCGCCTTTCGACATCACGGTGAGGTTCTGCTTCAGATCGCCGTCCGCCACGGCCGTGACCACTTTCACGATGCCGCGGACCTGTTCGGTCAGGTTTGCGGCCATGACATTCACGGTATCCGTGAGGTCTTTCCAGGTGCCAGCCACGCCGGGCACCTGCGCCTGCCCCCCAAGGCGGCCCTCGGTGCCCACCTCGCGCGCCACGCGGGTCACTTCCGAGGCAAACGCATTCAACTGATCCACCATGGTGTTGATGGTGTTCTTCAGCTCGAGAATTTCACCTTTCACATCGACGGTGATTTTGCGGGAAAGGTCGCCGCGCGCCACCGCAGTGGTCACCTCCGCGATGTTGCGCACTTGCGTGGTGAGATTCGCCGCAAGCAGGTTGACGTTGTCGGTCAGGTCCTTCCATGTGCCAGCCGCACCCGGCACATTGGCTTGCCCGCCAAGGCGGCCCTCGGTGCCCACTTCACGGGCGACGCGCGTTACTTCGCCCGCAAACGAGCGAAGCTGGTCGGTGGTGGTGTTCAGCGTCTCCTTGAGCTGGAGCAGCTCGCCGCGCACGTCCACCGTTATTTTTTTCGACAGATCGCCGCCCGCGATCGCGGCCGCCACCTCCGCGATATTGCGCACCTGCGCTGTCAGATTCGACGCCATGAAGTTGACGTTGTCGGTAAGGTCTTTCCAGGTGCCCGCCACTTCCGGCACTTGCGCCTGGCCGCCGAGCTTGCCCTCGGTGCCCACCTCGCGCGCCACGCGCGTCACTTCCGAAGCAAACGAATTGAGCTGGTCCACCATGGTGTTGATGGTGTTCTTCAGCTCGAGGATTTCTCCCTTCACGTCCACGGTGATCTTGCGGCTCAAATCGCCGCGCGC
>JAICVV010000340.1 GCA_025935155.1 Alphaproteobacteria bacterium | reverse complement strand
GGATGTCGAATCCGTCTATGTTCCGGTCTCAGGCGGCGGATTGATCGCCGGCATCGCAGCGGCGGTCAAGCAAAGCAATCCGGCCATTCGCGTGATCGGCGTCGAGCCGGAATTTGCCAACGACGCGCAGCAAAGTTTTCGGGCAGGCCACGTTATCGGCATTCCGCCCGAACAGACGGTTCGCACAGCGGCAGACGGTCTGCGCGTCTCGCAACTCGGCACCTTGCCGTGGGCACATGTTCGGGCCTGGGTGGACGATATTATCACGGTTTCGGAGGCGCAGATTGAAGAAGCGATGCGGCGCATTGCAGCCGAAGCGCGCCTGATTGCAGAGCCGAGCGGTGCCGCCGCACCGGCTGGCGCCCTGATGAATTCGTCGGCGCCGGAGAAAAGTGTCGCGATTCTGTCTGGAGGAAATGTGGATCCTGCGCGGTTCGCCGCAATCCTTGCGGGTTGATGTATCTGGCGGGGCGCGAGAAAGCATTCATTGACCAACTGGCAAGTATTGTATGGCTCGGCGCCGCGCCATGTGCTTCGTTGAGCCTCTCGCAGAGCGCGACCGCGTTTGGAACCTCGGGAGGCTCCAGAGATCGCGTCCTCAAGAGGCCGGGCCTCCGGTCCCCCCAACCGCGCCCGGTCTCTTCTCTTTTTGCGCAACCGCAAACCTGAAGCGTAAGCTCCCGCCATGCGCGCGATGGAGCTTGCGAAAACTGGCGAAGATCTGCGCGAGCGCGAGCAGGCTTCGCCACCTCTCCTGGCAGGTCAGGTGCGCGTGCAAGTTTCGGCTTGCGCCGTGTGCCGCACCGATCTCCATATTGTGGATGGCGAACTGCCTAATCCGAAGCTGCCGATAGTGCCAGGCCATGAAATCATTGGCCGCGTGATGGAAACCGGAGCCGATGTCACGAACGTGTCCGTTGGCGAGCGGGTGGGCGTGCCGTGGCTCGGCTGGACTTGCGGTATTTGCGACTTCTGCCGCCGCGGCGAAGAGAACCTTTGCCCGTTCGCCAAGTTTACCGGCTGTCAGATCGATGGCGGCTACGCGACCGAAACGATCGCCGATGCTCGCTTCGTGTTTCCCATACCTCCCAACTATTCCGATGAAGCTGCGGCGCCGCTGATGTGCGCCGGCCTGATAGGCTGGCGTTGCCTGAAGATGGCAGGCGAAGCAGGGCGGCTCGGGCTATACGGCTTCGGCGCCGCGGCGCATCTGGTGGTGCAGGTGGCGCGGGCGAAAGGCCAACGGGTATTTGCCTTGGTCAGCCCCGGCGACGAAAGGGCAAAAACGTTTGCATTGAACATGGGCGCCGAGTGGGCAGGTGATTCGACCGAGCCGCCGCCTACGCAACTCGATGCGGCCGTGATCTTTGCGCCGGCCGGATCGCTGGTGCCGCTGGCACTGAAAACCGTTCGGCCTGGCGGCACTGTCGTGTGCGGGGGCATTCACATGAGCGACATCCCATCCTTTCCATACGAAATCCTCTGGGGCGAGCGCGTGCTGCGTTCTGTCGCCAACCTCACGCGAAAAGACGCAGAGGAATTCCTGGCCTTCGCCGCCGCGCATCCGCTGCGCACCGCCACGACGCCCTATCCTTTGGCCGAAGCCAATCGCGCCTTGTCGGATTTGCGCAATGGCCGCCTGTCCGGCGCCGCAGTCTTGGCGCCCTAAATCGAAACTTCCACTGCTCCCACCGAGTTATGAGACCATGCTCGCAACCACGAAAAGCAAGACACGCCCGCGATCTGGCCCCGAACTAGACGAACTTGCGGTTCCTGTTGGAACGCTCTCGATGGAAGCTAAGCTCGTCGATGAACTGCCGCGCGATGAGGGATGGCAGTTCGAGCCGAAATGGGATGGCTTTCGCTGCCTTGCATTCAAATCCGGCAACGCGGTCGCGCTACAGGCAAAGTCAGGCAAGCCGCTGACGCGATACTTCCCCGAAATCTTGGATGCTGTGCGCAGCGCGCCGCAAAGAAAACTTGTCATCGACGGCGAGCTTGCCATTCCGTCCGGAGACTCACTGTCCTTCGATGGCCTGCAATTGCGGCTGCATCCGGCGGAAAGCCGCATCCGGAAACTCGCGCGCGAAACACCAGCCATCTTCATCCTGTTCGATTGCCTGCTCACGCCGCGGAATCGCAGCCTGCTCGATGCGCCGCTCAGCGAACGGCGCAAGGAACTGGAATCGATGTTTGCGAAGCTTGAGAGCGATCGGCATTTTCGTTTGTCACCCTACACACGGGATGCCGGAGAGGCGAAGAAGTGGCTCCATCGCGCGAGTGGCGAACTGGATGGGGTGGTCGCCAAGCGGATGGACGCTCCATACGCTCCGGGCGAACGGGCCATGCTGAAGGTCAAGTGCCTGCGCACGGCGGATTGCGTGGTCGGCGGCTTTCGGTATGCGCAAGGCACGCGCGAGGTGGGCTCGCTGCTGCTCGGCCTCTACAATGAGGAAGGCAAGCTCGATCACGTGGGATTCACTTCCACCATTGCAAATGCGGAGCGAAAGGGGCTGACGAACAAACTGGAGACGCTACGCAAGGCACCGGGATTCACGGGCAATGCACCGGGCGGCCCCTCTCGCTGGAGTACGGAGCGTACCGGCGAATGGGAACCGCTTGCGCCGAAGCTGGTGGTAGAAGTGCGGTACGATCATGTGACAGGC
>JAICVV010000242.1 GCA_025935155.1 Alphaproteobacteria bacterium | reverse complement strand
TGCGCCGCGTTGCGCGCGACGCCATCCACCTTCCAGATTTCCGGATAGGTGTCCTTCTTCGCAATCTCCACGCCGGGTTTGATGAGCGTCTCGCCGCAGCGCAGATCGTCTCCAAACCAGCCCACCACCAGCGAGACGGCGCTGACATTTGGCGCCAGCGCCTGCAATTCATCCAGCGAAGCGGTGTAATCCGCCACGCCGCTGGCATTGTGCGCGTTTTGAGGCGTCGTGGTCCCCTGCCCGTTATCGGCGGTGACAACCTCGGTTGCGTACACAAACTCACCCGCCCCCGGAATCAGCGCCACCCCGCCAAGCCGATTCTCCAGCGCATCGGGATTGTTGGCGGAGAGTGAGCGGATGATCTCGAAGTTCAGCTGCGGAATGCGGTTGCCGAAATTCGTCAGGTCCATGTCCTCAAACACGATGTACGAAAGCCCGCGATAGGCCGGCGTGTTGCCCCCGCCTTCAACCTCCACGATCAGCGGATCGAAGGTTTGCGCTTCATCGCCGGGATAGAACCGCGTGGTGAATTGCGAGATATCGATCAGGTTGCCATCGGCCCACACACGGCCGATCTTGGTCACCACGCCGGCGCACAAGCCGACCGCGAACGAAATCGAATATTTGTAATCGGTTTCGTCGATGGTGACGCCCTGGCCGCCCTTGCCGCCGCCGTTCTGCTGCGACTTGACGATGGTTTCCTTGAACTGCGTCGCCCACAAGAGCTGCCCGGCGACGCGCACCCGCCCGTACACGCGCGGGATGGGCGCTCCCTCGAGGGATGCCTGGATGTTGATGTCGGTCAGCCGCGGGCTGGTGCGCGCGATGTGCGTGCCGGGCGCGATAAGGTTGTCGAGCTCCGTACCGATGAGCGTACCGATGGCGCCCCCGATTTCCGCGCCGGTGATGCTGGCGCCGAACAGCGAAAAGCCCGCGCCGAAAATCGACGGCCCGATCGCGGAACCCGCGATGCCGAGAACAAGAGAGGCCATGAGTGGCGATCCTTTCCTTCCCCGGTTGCGGGGGAGGTGTCGAGCGAACGAACTGAGTGAGACGGTGGGGGCGCCCCCTCCGGTTCGTCATCGCTTGCGCGCTGCCGAACCACCTTCCCCGTAAAACGGGGGAGGGAAGATTGTGCGCAACAAAAAAAGGCGGCCGCAGCCGCCGTCCTGTCCATCCGCCGTTTACAATTGCACCTTACTTCCGGCTTCGGATGAAGCCGTGAGCGCCTGCCGGCGTGTAGCAAAATCCGACGATGGAACCGTCATCGTTGATGGCCCAGCGGGTAGGTTGCAGTCGATCCGAGACCGGCGAAAGGCTCAGCCGTTAAGCGGCCAGCAACCTTTGCAGAGAGAAAATGGAAACCAGACCAGGGCGGACCCTTTCGTCCGGCGCCATGCCGGAACGATAGCACCTTCGCCTCCGGAACAGGACAGAATGCCCGCAGTTGCACATGCAGAGAATATGTCGGTCCGGATTGAGCGCTATCTGCAGCAGGCATCCGAGTACGACGCACGCGCGCAGCGCGAATCCGATCCCGAAATTCGCGCGGATATGTACAGCACCGTCGTCCAGTTCATGGCGCTTGCCGACAGCGCCGCGCCAGGCGAGTGCGACTTGCAGAATGAGACTGCCGGCCGGAAGCGCCCGGTTTCTTACCGGCGGTCGCGGCGGCGGATACATCCCCTCACCCGTGCCGCCGCGGCCGCCTCCGAGCGAAAGCTTCACCGCAACGCCGTCGCGCTGACAATTCTGAAGGCGCGCAAAGGATCGAAACCCGCGCCGCATCCGGAACGGGGCATCCTGTCCTGCCGCTAGCTGCTACTGCCCGGCGCAGACGCGGTGCTGCTTTCGCCATTTTCCGACAAACGGCGAAGACTGTGCGTTGTCTTGAAACAAGCCTGGGCGGTTTTGCGCTACGGCTTCACGCCGTAATTGGCGAAGGTTTGCGCGATATCCGGATCGCGGGCGCGCGCGGCATCGATATCGGCATCGCCGCCGGCCACATCGCCGGATTTCACCTTGGCCACGCCGCGCATGTAATGCGAGGAAGCAAGCTCCGGATTGCCGGCCAGCGCCGCTGTGCAATCCGCGATCGCCGCCGCGTAAGCCTTCAGCCGTATCTGAACGAAACAACGCGCGTCCAGCGTATCGGCATCGTTGGCTTTCAGCGACAGCGCCTTGTTGCAATCCTCCATCGCGTCGTCGAGATCGCGGGCCGCCGCGGCATGCGTCCAGCAACGCTCGCGGAAAGCGCGCGCGGAAGTGGGCTGCAGATCGATGACGCCGCTGAAATCGTTGAGCGCCCGGCCGTAATCGTCCATCGCCAGGAAGGCGCGGCCGCGGTTCTCCAGCGCTTCCACATCGTCCTTTTTTAAATGCAGCACTTCGGTGAGATCGTCCACCGCGCTGCCGTACATTTTCGCGTTGAAGTAGGCGCGGGCGCGGTCGAACAGCGCCCACGACACTTCCGCGCCATCGCCGGCCGCGATGATTTCGCTGCAGGCAGCAATGGCGCCCTCGCCATCCGCTTTGGCGCAGCGATCCGCATCGCTCGATTGCGCCAATGCTCCGGTGGCGAGCGTCAGCGTTAGCAAAGCTGCAAGAGTGAATGTTACGGACATGCGGCCACCTCACCACTCCTCAACCGCAAACACAAATGTCAAATACGAAACGCGTAAGCGAGCTTGCCGCGCCAGAAGGCGGAGAACGGCTCTTCGCTCACCCGCTTGTTCTGGCGGGCGTGGATGAGGGTTCGCCGCTCGTCACGCGAGGCCACGATCCCGCAGTGTTTGGCCGGCCCGCGCCCCGCCATGCGAAACAATGCGATGTCGCCGGGCGCGATCTCTTGCGTGCCGATCTCCCTAGCATGGCGTTTCAGCGCCATGTATAATGTCTCAGCGCCGGTGGCGTCGGCCCAGTCCCGCGAATAGGGCGGGATTTCTTCCGGCTCATCGCCGGTGAGCTCGCGCCAGATGCCGCGCAGCAGACCCAGGCAATCGCACCCAACGCCCTTGAGACTTGCCTGATGCACATACGGCGTGCCGATCCACGCGCGCGCGATTTGAACCACGCGTTCCGCTTCCCCCCTTGTGGGGGAAGCTGTCGGCCGCCGCGCACGCGGCGGATGACTGAAGGGGGGATTGCACGCGGACTGCCCCCCTTCCGTCTCGTTCGCACTGCCGTGCGAACGATCCACCTTCCCCCACAAGGGGGGAAGGTGAACGTCACCGGGTTTAATTTCCATAGCGGCTGCCTCCGTCGAGCGCTTGCGACGGCGTGGGATACGAGGTGACTGCGTCGTTGCCGGGCATGTAGGGAAACCCGCGGAAGTTCACGGCGTTGTCGAACTTCGCCTTGCAGGTGCCGAACTGCTTGTCGCAGCCGGCGGTGACGATGAACGCATCGCCCACGCCGACGGCTTCGCTCATCTGCTGCCACAATTCGAGCGACACACGCGCGCCCACCACGCCGTGGCGTTTCACTTCCATCGCGCGATTGGCGTTGGCGCCGCTCGTCCAGGTGAGCTTGCCGCCGGCGAACCATTGATCGGCGAAAGTATCCAACCCGCTCGCGGTGAAGCGGCGCATATCGGTGATGGTGGCCACCATGCCGACACCGCGATACAGCGGATTGCTGAGATCGATGGTGCAGCGCGCGTCGCCGAGATCGGCGTCGCAGGAATAGCCGTAGGCGCGGCCGACCGGCTGGTTGAGCAGATGGGCAAGCCCGCGCACTTCCGCCTGGAAGGCGGTTTTGCCGCGCTTCACTTCGCCGAGATTGCCCTTGCGCATGAGCACGCGCTGTTCCGGCGCGCTCCAGTTGACGCGCCAGATTTCGATGCCGGCATTGTCGTAGAGTCCGGCCGCCAGATCGCCTTCCGTAATCGCGTCCGCTGACAGCGCGCCCAGCACCGTGAGATTATCGACCGCCAGCCCCAAGGTGGATTGCACCTCGCTGGCGGTGAAGCCGCTTACGGCTTCATACGCAACGCCATCGAACGTCACCCGCACGTCATGGTCCGTGAACCCAAGCGTCACGCCATCGTTGCGCACGATCTTCCAGCACCAGCACAAGGTGGTGGTTCCGGAGTCCAGGTGTACCTGCAGATCGGGCGAGATGGTTTTCAT
>JAICVV010000011.1 GCA_025935155.1 Alphaproteobacteria bacterium | reverse complement strand
TCCGCCGTGGTAGCATCAGAATGATGCAACAGGGATAGACTGACCACTTCGTCCCCATTGGCCAGCTTTATTCCGCGGACGCCAGTGGATGCGCGGCTGGCGAACACCCGTAGGTCCGTCAGCGCGAAGCGAATGCATTTGCCTGCGCGCGTGGTCAGCAGAACGTCGTCCAGATCAGTGCAAATTTGCACGCCGACAATGCCGTCACCCTCGTCAAGCTTCATGGCAATCTTGCCATTGCGGTTGATGTTGACGAAGTCCGACAGCTCGTTGCGGCGCACGCTGCCGGATTTGGTGGCGAACACCACATTCAGTTTTTCCCACTGCGACTCGTCTTCTGGCAGCGGCAGGATGGTAGCGATGCGTTCGCCTTCCGACAGCGGCAGCAGATTCACCATCGCCTTGCCGCGGCCCTGGATGCGCGCTTGCGGCAAACGCCATACCTTCAGCTTGTATGCCATGCCGGTCGAGGAGAAGAATACCAGCGGCGCATGGGTGTTGGCGACGAAGATGCTGGTGACGAAATCCTCCTCGCGCGTCGCCATGCCGGCGCGCCCCTTTCCGCCGCGGCCCTGCACGCGGTACTCCGCCACCGGCGTGCGCTTGATGTAGCCGGCATGCGTGACGGTGATCGCCACGTCTTCGCGCTCGATCAGCGCTTCGTCCTCAAGCTCAACCTCGGCGTCAACCAGTTCAGTTTTCCGCGGCGTGGAAAATTCGCTCTTTATGGCGGTGAGTTCGTCTCTGACGATGGCGAGCACCCGCGCGCGGCTGCGGAGAATTTCGAGATAATCCTTGATGGCCTCTCCGAGTTTCGCGACCTCGTCGGCGATTTCGTCCCGGCCAAGCGCAGTGAGGCGCGCAAGCCGTATTTCCAAAATGGCCTTCGCCTGCTCTTCCGACAGTTTGATCGAGTTGTCCTGCGCCACCACGTGGCGCGGGTCGGCGATCAGCGCAACAAGAGAGGCCACATCTTTGGCGGGCCACGCACGCTCCATCAGCCGAGCCCTTGCAGTCGCGGTGTCGGGCGCACTGCGGATCAGGTGAATAACGTCGTCGATGTTGGCGACGGCGATGGCGAGCCCGACAAGGATATGCCCACGGTCGCGCGCCTTGGCGAGCTCGAAACGCGTGCGTCGGGTGACGACCTCCTCGCGGAAAGCCGTGAACGCGCCGATCATATCCTTCAGATTCATCGTCACGGGGCGGCCGCCGTTCAGGGCCAGCATGTTGACGCCGAAGG
Organism: Alphaproteobacteria bacterium; assembly: GCA_025935155.1. Lineage (GTDB taxonomy): Bacteria > Pseudomonadota > Alphaproteobacteria > Micropepsales > Micropepsaceae > Rhizomicrobium. The sequence goes on along the minus strand of JAICVV010000011.1, from coordinate 14,825 downwards.
TCGTCTGCAGCTCCGAGAAGCGATAGAGCTGATTCAGCACCACCTCTGCCGAGGAATCCCGCTTGATCTCGATTACGACGCGCATCCCGTGCCGGTCGCTCTCGTCGCGAATGTCGGAAATGCCCTCGATGCGCTTGTCACGCACCATCTCGCTGATCTTCTCCTGCAGCTTCGCCTTGTTCACCTGATAGGGCAGCTCGGTGACAATGATGGCTTCGCGGTCCTTGCGGATTTCCTCAATGTGGCAGCGGGCACGCATGAGAATGGAACCGCGGCCACGGGCCAGCGCGGCGCGCGCCGCCTGTTTCCCGATAATCATGCCAGCGGTCGGGAAATCCGGCCCTGGCACAATCTCCGTTAGCGCATCGAGAGTGATGGACGGGTCATCGATATAAGCGAGGCACGCATCGATCGCTTCACCCAGATTGTGCGGCGGGATGTTCGTTGCCATGCCCACCGCGATGCCGCCGGCGCCGTTTACTAACAGATTCGGAAAGCGCGCTGGCAGCACCGACGGCTCACGCTCCGAGCCGTCATAATTGTCACGAAATTCGACGGTGTTCTTGTCAAGATCGTCCAGCAACGCGTGCGCAACCTTGGCGAGCCGGCATTCGGTGTAGCGCTCGGCCGCCGGCGGATCGCCGTCGATGGAGCCAAAATTGCCCTGCCCATCCACCAGCGGCAGGCGGAGCGAGAAATCCTGCGCTAGGCGCACCAATGCATCGTAGATCGCAAGGTTGCCGTGCGGATGATATTTGCCCATCACCTCGCCGACCACGCGGGCGCACTTGATGTACTTTTTGTTCCAATCCACCCCCATTTGGCCCATCGCATACAGGATGCGGCGATGCACCGGTTTGAGGCCGTCGCGCGCATCCGGTAGCGCGCGGCTCACGATCACGCTCATGGCGTAATCGAGATACGAGCGGCGGAGCTCCTCCTCGATGGCGATGGGGCTGGTGCCGGGCGCAGATGGGGGCGCCGGAAGTTGTCCTTCTTCGCTCAAAACCGATCCTTCAGGCGTCCGGCCGTGGGTGCCGGAAACCGGCCGGACGAGTCACGAAATGCGTAGCATTTTAGGGGGCAATTCCACCAGCCGAATGAGCCGGATGGAATGAGCAAGAAATAGGGATTCTGGCTGGTTTCAGCAACTGGAAATCAGAACGGAATTTCGTCTTCCATGTCGTTGCGGTCGAAGCTTTGCGGCGCCTCTGCGCCGCCGCCGCCACCCATCCGCGCACCACCGCCGCCGTCGCCTCGGGCATCCAGCATCACCAGTTCACCGCGGAAGTTCTGCAGAACCACCTCCGTCGCGGAGCGTTCCTGGCCATCCTTGTCCGTGAATTTGCGGGTCTGCAGCTGGCCTTCCAGATAAATCTTGGAGCCCTTGCGGAGATATTTCTCCGCTACCTCAGCAAGGTTTTTGTTGAAAATCACCACACGGTGCCACTCGGTACGCTCTTTGCGCTCGCCGGAGGTTTTGTCGCGCCAGTTTTCGGAAGTCGCGACGGAAAACGTCACCATCGCGTCGCCGCTCGGCATGCGCCGTGTTTCCGGATCGCGGCCCAGATTTCCGACCAAAATTACCTTGTTGACGCTGCCAGCCATGTTGTCCTTCCCGGGTGCCTCCACGCACCCTACCTGCACGTCTGCCCGACCCGCCACAGCCGCTCCAATTCGCTCCACAATGTTCTTATTGTGTTCTTGCCGGATGAGTCAAGCCGATTAAAAGACTTCGGCGAGCAGCGGCGTGAGCTGTTTTGCGCCGAAGACGCTTAAGTGATGCGCGTCGCGGTAGAGCGGCCGTCCGTTCAGGGCAACCTTGCAGACGCTGGCGGAGCACAGCACACGATCAGGATACACCACCTCCGCGCCATAGCGCCGGTGCATTTGGGCAAAGGCCCACAGCACGAATTTCTGTCGTTCGCGATAGGCGGCGGTGCTGGTTGTCAGCTTCGCATCCGGATCGGCCATCCTGGCGTGGGCCAGATATGCAGGCACCGGAAACCCGACCTCCGGGACGGACGCGACCAGAATTACCGTTTTGCCAGCGTGGGTGAGCGCGTTAACCGTTCGGTCGAGCCCGCGATAGAACACGTCGCGCGTTTCTTTCTCGGTGCGGCCGGGTGAAATGTCGTCGTAGAGGCGGACGCGTCCGGCTGGCTCCTGACCGAACGAGCTCCCTTCCGCGTTCTTCGCCCAGCGGGCTTCGAGAATGACGTCCCTGATGGATTTGCTTGTGGCGATCTTCGCCACGGCGTCGTTGAAGGCGGCGCACTTTGCCGTATCTGCGCGCTTCACGCCGAGAAGGGGCGGGCAACTGTCTGTTCCAGCGAACAAGCCTGAGCGGCCCTGACGTTTTGCAACGCTTTGCACAGCCGGGATCAGCGCATCCGCGTGGGAGTCGCCCCACAACAGGAAACTCGCCTTCTCCACCTTTGCACCGATGGAGCATAGCCGTCCGTTGCGAACATCATCGGCGTTCAACCCGAAGCATTCGCGGATGCGCGGTTCATGATCGGAGGCTTCCGCGAGGATTGTGCGAATCTCCGGGCTGAACCGTTGCGGCCATCCCTGTCCGAACACCAGCAAAGCGGCGCAGACCGCGGTCGCCGCGATACTCATTCCCGCGCCGCGGAACAGCACCGGCCGCGGCCAACGGAAACTGCGGTTGCGGAACGGCTGTTCAATGTAGCGCCACGACAGCACCGCCAGCGCAGAGGAAAGGGCGATGAGGAGGACTGTTTCGAAAGGCGTGGGCGCACGGAACAGCACCGCGCGGCCAAAGACGTAGATCGGCCAATGCCAGAGATATAGTGAATACGAAATCAGGCCGACGAAGACGACCGGCTTAAGGCTCAGTGTGCGATTGAGAAATGCACCCTCGCCCGCGGCGATGATGAGTGCAGTCCCGACACACGGGATCAGTGCCGCAGCACCGGGAAATAGCGTCGCAGACGAATAGCGGAAGATGCTGTAGCCGATCAGCGCGAGGCCGGCCGCGGCGGCGAATTCATTTAGTCTCGCTCTGGGGGGAACGTTGAGGGCGCCCACTGCGAGCAATGCGCCCAGCATCAGCTCCCACATGCGCGAGGGCAGCAGGTAATAGCCGGCCGTGCGCGCATGATGGGTGCTCCAGATGCTGAAGATCAGCGACGCGCCGAAAATTGCGGCAACGCATAGCGCAAGACGGGATTTCGAACGCGAACCGATCAGCAGCAGCAGTGCGGGAAAGACGAGATAGAACTGTTCTTCGACCGCAATCGACCAGAGATGCAGCAGCGGTTTCTGGTCGGCGCTCACATCGAAGTACCCCGCCTCGCGCCAGAATTCGAAATTGGAGGCGAAGAACGCGGTGGCCAGCAGCGACTTCCCGAAACGGGCAAAGGAGATCGGGAAGAACAGATAGGCTGCGGCGATTGTCACCACGGCCAGCATGGCGAACAGCGCCGGAAAAATGCGGCGGATGCGCCGCTCGTAAAAATGCCGCAGCGAAAACCGGCCGTCGTCCATCTCCTTCAGGATCAGCCCGGTGATCAGATAGCCGGAGATGACAAAGAACACATCCACGCCCACGAAGCCGCCGCTAAATCCGGGCACGCGGTAGTGGAACAGCACGACCGCCAGCACCGCCAGCGCCCGCAAGCCGTCAATGTCAGGCCGGTAGCTCAGTGCGCGGTGCACAGGACTCCTCGAAAATTCGGGTGGCGTGGCCCCCTTCTAACGCCGGAACCGCCCTCCCGTCTCCCTCCTTCGGATGGACTTGAGAACAGCCTCAGAAATCACCATTTCACGGGTTCCGGCCAGGCGAATCCGTCAAGGACCGGATTACCCACCGGGCTATGTCATTTGGGCCGTTGCTCCCTTCGGGCCAGGGCTGCAAAGTGCGCGATTGCCCTGGGCCCAAGAACCTGACCGAGCACGATGCTGAAGAACATCTCCATTCGCGGCGCGCGCGAGCACAATCTGAAAAATGTCGATGTGGAAATTCCGCGCGACCGGCTGACGGTGATGACCGGGCTCTCCGGCTCGGGCAAGTCCTCGCTCGCGTTCGACACAATCTATGCCGAGGGCCAGCGGCGCTATGTGGAATCGCTGTCCGCCTATGCGCGGCAGTTCCTGGAGCTGATGCAAAAGCCCGATGTCGACCACATCGAGGGCCTCTCGCCGGCCATTTCCATCGAGCAGAAGACCACCTCGCGCAACCCCCGCTCCACGGTCGGCACCGTCACCGAGATCTACGACTATCTGCGGCTGCTGTTCGCGCGGGTGGGCATTCCCTATTCACCGGCCACCGGCCTGCCGATCGAAAGCCAAACCATCAGCCAGATGGCGGATCGGATTCTCGCGCTGCCCGAAGGCACACGGCTCTATCTACTGGCGCCCATCGTGCGAGGCCGCAAGGGCGAATACCGAAAAGAGCTGGCCGAGCTGCAAAAGAAGGGCTTTCAGCGGGTGAAGATCGACGGGAAATTCTACGAGATCGGCCAATCGCCCGCGCTCGACAAAAAGCTGAAGCACGACATCGAAATCGTGGTGGACCGCATCGCGGTTAAGAGGGACATCGGCAACCGCCTGCCGGATTCGATTGAAACGGCGCTCGGCCTCGCCGATGGATTGGTAATCGCCGAATTCGCCGATCCTTCTCCTCCGCCTGAAAGGGGGAAGCAGGGTGGGAGTCATAAACAGGACCCCTCCCCAGCCCTCCCCTTTCAGGGGAGGGACTCAGAGCCGCGGCGGCTCCTGATGTCATCCAAATTCGCCTGCCCGGTCTCCGGATTCACCATTCCGGAAATCGAGCCGCGGCTCTTCTCGTTCAACAATCCGCACGGCGCCTGCCCGGTTTGCGACGGCCTAGGCACACAGCTCTATTTCGATCCGGCGCTGGTGGTGCCGGATGAATCGCTCACCTTGCGCAAGGGCGCCATTGCGCCTTGGTCGAAAACTTCCTCGCCGTACTACCTCCAGACGCTGGAAGCGCTGGCGCGGCACTACAAATTCTCGCTGAACGAACCGTGGGAAGATCTGCCGAAAAAGGCGCGCGACGTCGTTTTGTTTGGCTCCGGCGAAGACGAGGTGAAATTCATCTACGACGACGGCCTGCGCCGCTACGAAACGAAGAAGGCGTTCGAAGGCGTCATCCCCAATCTGCAACGCCGCTTCAAGGAGACGGATTCCTCCTGGATCCGCGAAGAGCTGGAGCGCTACCAGGACACCAGCCCTTGCGAAGCCTGCAATGGCTATCGCCTGAAACCGGAGGCGCAGGCGGTGAAAATCGCCGGACTGCACATCGGCGAGGTGTGTGAGAAATCCATTCGTCATGCCGATGAATGGTTCCGCGATGTCGACAAGAAGCTGAACAAGCAGCAGCAGGAAATCGCCGCACGGATTCTCAAGGAAATTCGCGAACGGCTGCGCTTCCTTAACAATGTCGGTCTCGATTACCTCACCTTGAGCCGGAATTCCGGCACGCTCTCCGGCGGCGAAAGCCAGCGCATCCGGCTGGCGTCACAGATCGGCTCCGGCCTTACCGGGGTACTCTATGTGCTGGACGAGCCGAGCATCGGGCTGCACCAGCGCGACAATGCCAAGCTGCTGGAGTCGCTCAAAGGTTTGCGCGACCTCGGCAACACCGTGGTGGTGGTGGAGCACGATGAGGAGGCCATTCGCACCGCCGATCATGTCATCGATATGGGGCCCGGCGCCGGCATCCACGGCGGCGAAATCGTGGCCGAAGGCACGCCGGACGACATCATGCGTAACGCCAACAGCCTCACCGGACGGTATCTTGTCGGGCTGGAGCAGATCGCGGTGCCTCGGGAGCGGCGCAAGGCTGCGCACAATCGCAGGGTGAAGGTGGTGGGCGCCCGCGGGAACAATCTGAAGAACGTGAGCGTGGAAATTCCGCTCGGCACCTTCACCTGCATCACCGGCGTGTCGGGCGGCGGCAAGTCCACGCTGACCATCGAGACGCTCTACAAGGCGGCGGCGCGGCGGCTGAACGGCGCGCGCGAGCACCCCGCGCCGCATGACCGCATCGAAGGGCTCGAATTCCTCGACAAGGTGATTGACATCGATCAGTCGCCCATCGGGCGTACGCCGCGCTCAAACCCCGCGACCTACACCGGCGCCTTCACGCCAATCCGTGACTGGTTCGCCGAATTGCCAGAAGCGAAAGCGCGCGGTTACGCGCCGGGCCGTTTCTCGTTCAACGTGAAAGGCGGGCGGTGCGAAGCCTGCCAGGGCGACGGCGTCATCAAAATCGAGATGCATTTCCTGCCCGACGTGTACGTGCAATGCGACGTGTGCAAGGGCAAGCGCTACAACCGCGAAACGCTGGAGGTGAAATTCCGCGACTACTCAATCGCCGATGTGCTGGACATGACCGTGGAAGCGGGCGCCGAGCTGTTCAAGGCGGTGCCGAGCATCCGTGAGAAGCTGGATACGTTGAAGCGCGTGGGGCTCGACTACATCAAGATCGGCCAACAGGCCACGACGTTATCCGGCGGCGAAGCGCAGCGCGTGAAGCTATCCAAGGAGTTGTCGCGCCGCGCCACCGGCCGCACGCTCTACATCCTCGACGAGCCGACCACCGGCCTGCACTTCCACGACGTGAAAAAGCTGCTCGATGTGCTGCACGAGCTGGTCGACAACGGCAACACGGTGGTGGTGATCGAGCACAATCTGGAAGTGATCAAGACGGCGGACTGGATCATCGACCTTGGGCCGGAAGGCGGCGATGGCGGGGGAGAAATCGTGGCCAGCGGCACGCCGGAGGAGGTTGCAAAAATCCCCCGCTCCTACACCGGCCAATACCTGAAGCCGCTGTTGAAATCCCGCCCGCCGCAACGCGCCCCCGCACTCCGCGCCGCGGAGTAACCAATGCCACCGAGTCAACTCGCTGAGGCAGGAGACCGCAGATGACTACAATGGGATGGTACGTAAGGGTGACGACAGACCAAACCCATGACGGAGTCTACAACACCGTGCTCTACATTGCTGGCTATCCCACGCCAGACGATGCAATCGCTGCTGTAAGGAAAGCGCGCTCAAGGGAAGGCGAACGATATGAGGCGGTGGGAACAGAGATTCTCTCTGGAATTGACCGCAGCCGGAGCCGAACGAGGTCAGGCTGATACCGGGCGCGGTGTAACCAAAAGAGTTTGACGTCAGATTGGTGATCGCATCGAGGCATGTTAGCTTACAACCATGAACAAGGCCCTTATCGACGTTCTTGATCGCGCCCAATCGTGGCCACAAGACGCGCAAGTCGAGCTTGAGCGTGTAGCGCTGGAGATCGAAGCGGAGCTAACGCAGAGCGCCTATCACGCGACACCGGAAGAACTTGCCGGAATACAACGCGGGCTGGAAGCTGCAGAACAGGGCCGCTTTGCGACCGAGGCGGAGGTGAGGGCGGTCCTTGCCAAATATTCCCGTTCATGAAGTTGGTCTTTACGGCGCCGGCACTCGCCGACCTCAATGATGTTCTTTCGTACACAGCCGAACGGTATCCTGGGTTGCTAGCAGCATTGCGGACACGAATAGACGCGGTTCTGGAACATATTCGGACATACCCGAAAACCGGCCGGGTTCTGGACAACGCGCCCGGTGTTCGGGTTGTCCCACTGCTTCGCTTTCCGTTCCGGATCTTCTATCGTGAAAATGCAGCTCGCATTGAGGTTCTTCATATCCATCACACGGCACGCAAGTCGCCATTTTGAGCCGCATGAATGAACACCGGCCGCACGCTGTACATTCTGGATGAGCCCACCACCGGCCTTCACTTCCACGATGTGAAAAAGCTGCTCGATGTGCTGCACGAGCTGGTGGACAACGGGAATACCGTGGTGGTGATCGAGCACAATCTGGAAGTGATCAAGACGGCTGATTGGATCATCGATCTCGGGCCGGAAGGCGGCGACGGCGGCGGCGAAATCGTGGCCAGTGGTACGCCGGAAGACGTGGCGAAAGTTGGCCGCTCCTACACCGGCCAATATGTCAAGCCACTCCTGAAACAGCCGCAGCGTCGGCTTCAGGCCGCGGAATAGGCGTGGCTTCGCGCGTTCACGTTGCCGGGATCGACGTCGATAGCAATACGCGATGTCTCCATTGGCATGCATCGCACGACATCGCTGCCATCCGGATGAAGTGCTGCGGCATCTACTATGCCTGCAAGGATTGCCACGAGGCACTTGCCGGCCACCCAGCTGAGGTGTGGCCGCGCTCCGAGTGGGACGAGAAAGCGGTGCTTTGCGGCGCCTGCGCGAGGGAGCTTTCCATTCGTGAGTATCTTGCTTGTGAAAGCCGATGTCCCCGTTGCGGCGCGGCCTTCAATCCCGAGTGCCGCCAGCACCATCGCTTCTATTTCGAGGACAAGGAGTAGCGGTTATCGCCCGGTCTGCCGCTGGGTTTCCGGAAAGCAGGAGCAGCTACCAGATCACCTTCGTGCCCAATCCTCGAAGAGCGGCTCGGTGGTGACAAGCGGCATATTTCAATCCGCGACCGAGCGGCTACGCCGATAATCAGGTTACCCTTTCAGAATTGGAACCGGTTTGCGCCAGCACACGGTAGCCGAAAGCAGAGGCGCCAGCCGCGAGGCCGATGCCGAATGGCGCAAGGATCAGCGTTAGCCCGAGATAAGCGGGCATGTGCTGTCCTACCAGCGCAAAGCGGGCCGCCAAAACCTGCTCGGCCTGATTGGAATCGGAGGGCAGCGGCGCCAGCAGGCCCGGTCCGACGATGGCCAGCAACCCGATAAGATGCAGCAAATAGATGGGCACCAGAACGGACAGGAGCACGCCGAATATCCGCCAGAAGTTTTGCCGTGCGAGAATCCAGCTGCGCGTCAGGCTGATCTGCTCTTCGGCCACGGCGACAGGTACCAGGACAAAGCCCAGGCGCACGATCGCGTAGATGAAGCCCAAGACCGCCGCCAGGATCACTACCGCAAACAACAATCCGAGAAGCGCATTCTTGCCTGCGGCGAGCGCGATTCCGGCCAAGATCATACCTAACACGCCTATCCCGATTCCCATTGTCAGAAGAACAAGAAAGAACAGACAGAGCGCCCCGAAGACTCTGAATTCGGGTGCACCCAGGGCGAAGTGGATAGCCGCCGTTCCTTCCCGCAACCCGAGTGCCTGACGGGTCACCGGCACATATATCATCGAGTAAAGCAGGAGGATGAGCAGAGAGCTGGCGAGATTTTCCAATTCGTGACGGCCTTGAGAGGTGACGTTCTCTTCAGGCGCAGAAGGGTTGCCGCCCAATGCGTAGGGCAAAAATTGCAGCACCGCGATCAGCACAAGCGGTAACCAGCACAGCCCGATGATGGTGCCAATGTGTGTGAAGGTAAATTTGTACGCATGGACGATGGTATCCCCAACCGGGATTTTCCTGGCTTGCAACGGTGCGGCCGGTGCGGAACCGGAACCCTGGATTTCAGACATGCGGCTTGCAAACTCGCGATACGTAAAAGTTCGGCGTGTGACAGGCTCTCATGACACAGCTAGCTTCGCTCCGGAAGTGTTGCGATAGGATCTGGCGATGGCGATACCCGAATACCCCGATTTCGATGGTATCGGTCTGGCGGAGCTTGTCGCACGCCGCGAAGTAACGGCGGCAGAACTGGTGGATGAAGCCATTGCGCGTGCGGAACAGACCAATCCTCGCCTCAATGCGATTGTGTTCTCCGATTACGAGCGCGCACGGGAAAGTGCGCGCGATTATTTGCCGGGCCCGTTCACCGGAGTTCCGTTCTTTCTTAAAGACATCCTTGGCTTTGCTCGGGGCATGCCGACGCGGCAAGGCAGCCGGTTTGTTCCGCCAATTCCGCTGGACCATGATTCCCTCTTCACCGCGCGCCTGCGTGCGGCGGGACTTATCATGCTGGGAAAGACCAATGTGCCGGAATTCGGGCTGGTGCCGACAACCGAAGGCAAGCTGTACGGTCCCTGCCGCAATCCATGGAATCCGGAGCATTCGCCGGGCGGTTCGTCCGGCGGGTCGGCCGCTCTGGTCGCCGCAGGCGTGGTGCCGCTCGCGCACGCCAACGATGGCGGCGGCTCGATCCGCATCCCCGCCTCTTGCTGCGGACTGGTCGGTCTGAAGCCCACACGAGGACGCACCAGCTACGCGCCGGATTTCGGGGACGCAATCGACGGGTTGGGCGTGGACCTTGTGGTTTCACGCACAGTTCGGGACACTGCCGCTGCTTTGGATGCCGTTGCTGGAAACATCGCGGGCGATCCGTATTGGGCGCCTCCCCCTGACCGCTATTTCGCTGGCCTGAAAAGTAAGCCCAAAAAGCTGCGCATCGCCTTCACAGCCTCGAAGCTGGACGGCGCTCCGTTTCATCCGGATTGCGCGGCAGCAGTCATGCACGCCGTGACGTTCTGCAGCGAGCTCGGTCACGATGTGGAGGAAGCTTCGCCGCAATTCGACACCGCCTCGCTGGTTCCCCCTTTCATGGCGTTATGGGGCGCAAATCTGGCGGCAGGACTCGATCATTTGGGGCATCTGATCGGACGATCGCCAGCCGAGGAGGATTTCGAAGGGCTCACCTGGGGTCTGTATCGCACCGGCAAACAGGTGAGCGCCAGCGAATATCTCCGCGCCAAAGCCGTCATGGCGCGTGCCACCCGGGAGGCTGCCCGTTTCCATCGCACCTACGATGTCTGGTTCAGCGCCACGCTTGGCGCGCCGCCTGTGCCGCTTGGCACATTCGATATGGAGGAGCGCGATCCGATGAAGGCCTTCGCGCCGTTGATCGACTATGTGCCGTTCACGGCGATGCAGAACGTGACCGGACAGCCGGCCATCAATCTTCCGCTGCATTGGAACGATCGGGGCCTGCCGATCGGCGTGCAGTTCGTCGGCCGCTTCGGCGACGAATTGACGTTGCTGCAATTGGCTGCACAGCTGGAAGAGGCACAACCCTGGCGCAACCGCAAACCGCCGGTCTGGGCCTGACCGCTACGCCAGCGGATTCATCCAGCGCACTTGCCTGTAGCGGGCGAAGCCCGTATCCGCGCTGCAAAGGATCAGTCCGTGTTCAATGGCAAGCGCCGCAAGGTGGACATCCATCACGGAGCGGGAGGTTAACCTGCTTGCGGCGAAGAGGTCGTTCAGCACTGTCGCATGCCGTTCCGTTGGGAGAGGAACCCACACGGTATCGACTTTCAACCAGTTTACCACCTGCTGCCATGCTTCAACAACAGGCATGGCATTGGGAAAGGCAACGCGGTTGGAGGCGAGGCGAACGAATCCCAAGAGGCTGTGCCAGGGCAAACCAATCCGCGAACCACTGTCGAGCTGTCCGGTCAGCCATCGATGCGCGCGCGCGTGCTCGTCCATGGTTCGGATGTGCGCATAGAGCAGAAGATTGGTATCGACGAGGATCACTTGAGGCCGATCTTGCGGAGATCCTCTTCCTCATCCAGGCGAGCGATAAGTTCTTTCAATTCTTCAGCGCCGTTGAAGAGCGGCTTTCCAAGATCGAACGTTCTAATGTTGAACGGCTTTCGTTGCCTGTGCGGTTTATCCTGCATTTGGATCACCCCGTGCTCGACAGCTTCGTTCAGCACATCCTTGAAGCTTGAGTCGCGCTCCTTACGGATGCGCTCAAGCGCCAGAGCAAGGTCATCGCGGAGGGTGACTGTGGTTCTCATGCATCAGAGCATCATACAGCTGGTGCCTTGATGTCAACTCAGAAAGATTCGGATTTGTCAGCGAATTCGAGTAGTTCCGCGCCTATGGCTCAGGAAATCCACATCATCGGCGGAGGGCTCGCGGGAAGCGAGGCGGCCTGGCAGGCGGCGCAGCTTGGCGCGGACGTCGTCCTGCACGAAATGCGCCCCGTCCGCTCGACAGATGCGCACAAAACAGATGGCCTCGCCGAACTGGTTTGCTCCAATTCCTTTCGCTCCGACGATTGGGAGAATAACGCTGTCGGCCTGCTGCACGAAGAGATGCGGCGGGCGGGTTCGCTCATCCTGCGCGCCGGCGATGCGCACCGACTGCCGGCCGGCGGTGCGCTCGCCGTGGACCGCGACGGCTTTTCACAAGCGGTGACCCGCACACTGGAACAGCATCCGCGAATTGAAATCCGGCGCGGCGAAATCGAATGGCCGCCGGACGATTGGCGCTCCGTCATCATCGCCACCGGCCCGCTCACTGCACCGGCGCTTGCAGAAGCCATTCGCGCGCGAACCGGCGAGGACTCGCTCGCCTTCTTCGACGCTATCGCGCCGGTCGTGCATCATGATACCATCGATATGTCGGTTGCCTGGATGCAGTCGCGCTACGACAAGGGCGACGGCGCCGATTACATCAACTGCCCTCTCGACGAAGCTCAGTACCGCGCGTTTATCGCCGCCTTGCTGGCGGCTGAAAAAACGGAGTTCAAGGATTGGGAAAGCTCAACGCCGTACTTCGAAGGCTGTCTGCCTATCGAGATTATGGCTGCGCGCGGAGAAGAGACGCTGCGCTTCGGTCCGATGAAGCCCGTTGGCCTTTGGGATCCGCGCGCCGCTAAACGGCCCTACGCCGTTGTGCAGCTCCGGCAGGATAATGCGCTCGGCACCTTGTGGAATATGGTCGGATTCCAGACCAAGCTGAAGCATGGCGAACAGGCGCGCATTTTCCGCACGATTCCAGGATTGCAGAACGCAAGCTTCGCAAGGCTCGGCGGCCTGCATCGCAATACCTTCATCAACTCCCCTCGCCTGCTCGACGAACAGCTGCGTCTCAAAGCGGAGCCACGCCTGCGTTTCGCCGGCCAGATCACCGGCGTCGAAGGCTATGTGGAGAGCGCAGCCATCGGGTTGCTGGCGGGAAGGTTTGCGGCGGCGGAAATGCTGGGCGGCACGCCATCGCTGCCGCCGCGCACAACAGCACTGGGCGCGCTGCTGGCACACATTACACAGAATGCAGACGCAAACACATTTCAGCCGATGAACGTGAATTTCGGTCTGTTTCCAGACCTCCAGACCGCAGAACCGAAGCGGGGCCGCGGCCGCAAACCGCTGCTTGCAAGGCGTGCGCTCAACGATCTGGAGACATGGCTGAACGCCGTCATGCGGGCAGCCGCCGAATAACGGTCAGGCCACGCGCATCGGGCGCGGTTCCGCTCCTGCGAAGGTCATTCTGCGCTCTGCCTCGATCATGTAGTCGCGCGTCAGCGGCAGCGTTCCCAGACGTTTCGTCAGCTGAATCTGGAACACGGCCTGATCGTCGTACCGGAATGCCATTTCCGCCCCGGTAAGGTAGAACTCCCACATCCGGCAAAAGCGTTCGTCGTAAAGTTTGGCGATATCCGCACGCTGCGCGTTGAAGCGGCGGCGCCATTCCGCCAGCGTCTTCGCGTAATGCAGCCGCAGGATCTCGATGTCGTTGATCAGCAAGCCGCTCTTCTCCACGGCTGTCGTCACCTCGCTCAACGAGGGCACATAGCCACCGGGAAAAATGTATTTGGCGATCCACGGATTGGTGGAGCCCGGGCGATCCAGGCGCCCGATCGTGTGCAAAAGCATCACGCCGTCATCGGCCAGCAGCTGCCGCGCCTTGCCGAAGAACTGACCGTAATGCGGCACGCCGACGTGTTCGAACATTCCGACCGAAACGATCCGGTCGTAAACTCCGGTAAGCGCGCGATAATCGACCAGTTCGAAGCGGCAGCGGTCGGCAAGATGCGCCTTTTCGCTGCGCTCGCGGGCTACCGCAATCTGTTCTTCGGAAAGCGTCACCCCCAGTACAGTTGCGCCGGCATCCCGCGCCAGATCGAGCGCCAGTCCGCCCCAGCCGCAACCGATATCGAGAACCTTCAGGCCCGGTTTGTCGAGCAGCAGCTTGGCCGCGATATGACGCTTCTTGGCGATCTGCGCTTCTTCCAGCGTTTCGTCACCGCGCGGGAAATAGGCACAGGAATACTGCCGGTCACGATCCAGAAAACGCGCGTAAAGCTCGCCGGACAAATCGTAATGATGCGCGACATTTCTCCGGGAACGCCACGCCGGATTGAATTGCGACAGCGGCCGCAATTTTCGTCGCAACGCACGAAGTACTTTGTGCAGCCCGGCCGGTTTCGAGACATTCAGGTTGCGCATCAGCAATCCTAGCAGATCGGCAACATCGCCATTTTCGATCGTCAGACGGCCATCTGTGTACAACTCGCCGAGCTTGAGATCCGGGTTGGTGGTCAGCTCGAAAACCGCACGCCGGTCATGAAGGCGGATAATGATGTGAGGCTCGCCCGAGCCATAGGCAACCTCACGGCCGCCCGGCAAAATGGCCGTGAGCCGCCCCTCTTTCAGCAGCGAATCGAACAGGCGCTTCAGCAATGCAATCTCCCTTGAACACCCCAGCCTCTAAGGAGGCGGACAGCGTAACAAAAGAAAAGCGCGAATTGGAAGCTTTGGGTTCCCGCGCCTGGGCGCGGCACACTGCCCGAGAGGTTGCACCAGTGTTATCGGGAGCCTTCCATCCCGCTGAACTCATTGCCGTTTCGGGATGTGGAGGCCGCGCTCGACCGCCGGACGCGAGAGGCAACGTTCCAGCCAAACATCCACATGCTCCAGCCTGTCGAACTCGACCAGATCGCGCGCTTCGTAAAAGCCGATCAGATTACGGACCCAGCCGAGCGCCGAAATATCGGCGATGGTGTAATCGCCGCCCATGATCCAGTCGCGGCCTTCCAGGCGCGTCTCCAGAACCCCGAGCAGCCGTTTGGTTTCGTCCGCATAGCGCTTGAGGGGGCGCTTGTCCTCGTATTCGCGGCCGGCGAATTTATGGAAGAAGCCGACCTGGCCGAAGATCGGGCCGATATT
>JAICVV010000380.1 GCA_025935155.1 Alphaproteobacteria bacterium | reverse complement strand
CCTGATTGTGAAAATTTGTGATGGATTTCTTGGAAACAAAGCGTAAAGTATCACATCCCGTCGTTGGCTTACCGGACCATTTTGGGGAAACTTGCCGATAAGTGTCAGTGGGTTACCGGTCTTTCTGCATCTCTTTTTGTGATCCGGCCCCGCGGCGCTCGTGCGTGTTTCCGATCCGCGAATCCTGTCGATGGGAAAAAACCCGACCTGACCCGAGGAGAACATCATGAGTATGCGTTTTGAACTGACTGGCCCACTGGCGGACGTGAAGAGCTACCCGCAATGGACGCAGGACCTGGTTGGCGAGTGCGACCTCGTCAAGCAGACGGTGGTAGAGCATGAACTGTGGGACATCATGCGCGACAGTCAGCCTGGTCGCGATTGCACCACGAATTTCATGATCGGCATTTGGCCTGTCATCGAACGTTTCCCGGGTTACATGGCACAGAGTCTCCTGAAGACCCGTTACGGCCGCAGCAACGGTGACGATCTGGCGCGCCGCTGGCTGGTGCGCAACATCCGTGTCGAACAGAACCACGCCGAGTATTGGTTGAACTGGGCCGAGGGTGCTGGCGTGCCTCGCCAGGACGTCCTGAGCGGCATGGTTCCCAATGGCACCCAGGTGCTGGCGAACTGGTGCGAGGAAATCAGCGGCCGGGGTTCTCTGGCGGCAAGCCTCGCGGCTGTCAATTACGCCGTGGAAGGCGCGACGGGGGACTGGTCGCGGATCCTTTACGACAGCGAAAGCTACGCCGCGCAATTCCCGGAATCGAGCCGCCGCGGCAGCCTGCGCTGGCTGCAACTGCACGCCGCGTATGATGACCAGCACCCTTGGGAGGCGCTGGAAATCGTCTGCACGATCATGGGCGGAGCGCCCAAGGCTGCCGAGGTAGCCCACATCGCGGAATGCGTCAAACGCAGCTACACCGCGATGCGGATTCTGGCGGACCGCTGCGTCCAACCGGGTTTCGTGCTGGAAACCTCGGAAAATTACCGCGAGGCCGCCGCGGCCTGATCCGATTGCATTGGTACGAAAAATGCTTGAGAGGAGAACAACATAGAACGCCCGAAGCAACCATCCTGACCATGCGCCGCGGCACCTTCCAGCCCTTGCCGAATCCGTTGGCCAAGCGCCTGATGCCGCTGGCCTACGCGCTGGTTGCGATGGTGGCGTTCATCCTGTTTCTTACACTGGTATCGCTTCAGGTCCAGACGGCTCTCGCCGGTTTGCTCAACGGCGAGAGCATCTGGTCCAAGGCGCAGAAGCAGACGACCATCGATTTGCTCGATTACGCGGTTTCGGGCAAGGATGTGGATTACGCGAATTTCCAGCGCAACCGCGCGACGCTGGATGCGTTCCGCACCGCACGCGACATGGTCTTGTCAGGACAGTTCGATTACGCGTCCGTCGAAAACGAATTGCGCCGTGGCCACGCGATGCCGGCGGCGATTCCCAACATCATTTTCATGCTGGACCATTTTGCCGCCGCTCCCTACATGCGGGATGCGCTGCGGCTGTGGAAATCAACCGACAGCCATATCGCGGACCTGGAGACGGTCGCTGACGAGTTGCACCGGTCGTATGCCGCGGGTGCCGTATCAGCGCAGGAGGTTTCTCGCCAGCGTGGCCGCATCAATGTGATCAATGCCTATATCCAACCGCGCAGCAATGCTTTTTCGCTGAGCATCGCGCAAGGTGCGGTGTGGATCGGCAAGGTCCTGTTCACGGGCGTGCTGGTGTCCGCGGCTGCGGCGTTGGTGATGTGGCTGTTGTTCGCGCGGCGCACGCTTGTGCGCATCCGCGGCAGCGAAGAACGCTACCGGCTGCTTTTCGACAGTGCGCCCGACGCCATCGTGATGGTGGACGAGAGCAACGGCTTGATCCTCGATGCAAACCGTACCGCAGGTGCATGGACGGGCCGCAGTCCGCGGGAATTGCCCGGCACACCGTATGGCGACCTGTTCGAGAAGAATCCCGCGCGCTATGCTTCCGGAGCGCGCGGCGAATTGCGTGGCGCCGATGGCGGCTCCCGACCGGTCGAGGCCCAGACAAGCATGGCGGTCTGGGGGGATCAGGTCGTGCGCCAGGCCATCATTCGCGACATTTCCGAACGCGTCGAAAGCGATCGCGTGCGGCGGGTGGCCGCCGAGGCGCTGGCCAGCATCGCGGAAGGCGTGATCATTGCGGATGCCGAACGCAAGGTGCTCACGGTGAACGCGGCCGCCACGCAGCTCACCGGCTTCACGGCGGAAAGCCTCGTCGGGACCCGCCTGGATGCCACGCGAACCCTGGTGGATGGCGGCCCGCTGCCGGCCACGATCTGGGACGAAGTGG
>JAICVV010000043.1 GCA_025935155.1 Alphaproteobacteria bacterium | reverse complement strand
TTTACGCCATCGGCTTCGGCGTGCTGTGCCTGGTGGCGGAAATCGTCATTCCGTATCATCGCTACGCGGGTTACCTGAAATTTCTCACCTTCGTCCTGTTCGTCTATGTCGCCGCCGCGTTTATCGTGAAAGTGCCATGGGGCATGGTGCTTCGCGCAATACTCTTGCCGGATTTCCCCTTCGGCCGCGATGCGCTGCTCACCATGGTGGCGGTATTCGGCACCACCATCAGCCCGTATCTGTTCTTCTGGCAGGCGGCGCAGGAAGCAGAGGAATCGCGGCTCAGCTTTCGCCACAAGGCCGGGGTGCCGCTGAGCGCGCGTGCCTTTCGCCATATTGCTATCGATACATGGACGGGAATGACGGTGTCCAATGCCGTGGCGTTCTTCATCATGATCACCACGGCGGCCACGCTACATGCCCACGGCATGACGAAAATCGATACCGCCTCGCAAGCGGCGGAAGCGCTGAAGCCGATCGCCGGCACGCTCGCTTTCGCGCTGTTTTCCGCAGGCATTATCGGAACCGGATTGCTGGCTGTACCGGTGCTGGCCGGCTCCGCGGCATACGGTGTGGCGGAGGCCTTTCGTCTGAAGGGAAGCCTCGAATTGCCCGCGAGCCGAGCGATCGGTTTCTACGCCATCGTCAGTGCGGCGACGGCGGCCGGCGCGGTGCTCACGCTGTCGCATATCGATCCCATTTCGATGCTGTTCTGGACGGCGGTGATCAACGGCATCATCGCGGTGCCGATCATGTTGGCGATGATGCTGGCCGTTTCCCGCAAGGACGAGAAGCTCACGCTGCCGCGGTGGTTGAAAGTGCTCGGCTGGCTGGCGGCGCTGCTGATGGCCGCGGCCGTCGTGCTCTTGCTGTGGTCAGAATTGGGATAGGCGATGGCTTCCTGTAGCAAGATCAGTCCCGCTCCACTCTTTACGAAGCATTATTCCGTCCGTTGAAGCGGCAGCCTGAAAGGCACATACTGGTCATCCCGGCGGGCAACGTTTGCAAGGGGACATGTCATGAAAGCAATTCTGGTTTTGACGGCGGCGCTTGCCGTAGGAATCGTTGTACCGGCCTTCGCGCAACCGGCACAGGCTCCGCCATCAGCGGCACAGAGTGCCTGCCTGCGTTTCGGCGAAATTTACGACTGGAAGGCGCAGGATAACCGCACGCTCATTGTCGAGGACAACCTGCACAAAAAGTTCAAGGTCGCGCTGGTGGGGCCTTGCCCCAGCCTCACCTTTAAGGAGCGCGTGGGCTTCCAGTCGCGCGATGCCATGCGGCTTACCTGCATGAGGCCGGGCGACAATGTGATCGTCAGAAACATGGGCTCAGGCACGCAGCGCTGTCCCATTCGCTCCGTGGCCGCCTACACGTCCGCGATGCAAAGGGCGGACGAGGCTGCAGCAGCGGCGAAAAACCAGTAGCAGTTTATCGTTTTCGTATTGTTTGCCGTGTGGGCACGGTGGCGCCGTAGCCGCGACGCGACTAGAATTGCCGCGAAGCACCGAGGGGCCGAAGGTGCAACGGGTCCTGAAGGCGATACAGCAACGGAAGATCGACCGCGTGGCGGCCGCCTATGGCGTGGCCGCGTGGATTCTGGTGCAGGCTGCTTCCATCGGTCTCCCCACGTTCGGCGCTCCGGCGTGGACAATGAAGGTGATGATTATTGCGGCGCTTGCGGGGTTCCCACTGGCGCTGTGGATCGCCTGGCATGTCGCCGCACCGGCTCATGGAACGGCGGATGACGCGAACGTCTCGCTGCGGCGCACGGATATGGCGCTGCTCGGCGTGCTCGCGATCTTGATTCTGCTGGTCGGCACGCAGTTCGCGTATCAGCTTGGCGCCTTCCATCCGAATAAGCTGACAGCCCTGACCGGCACTTCCGGCGCAGGTTCGGCGATGCGGGCTTCCGCTGGGCCTCCGGCAGTTTCCATCGCCGTGTTGCCCTTCCTCAACCTGAGCGGCGACCCCAGGAAGGAGTTCTTCAGCGACGGAATTTCAGAGGAGCTGCTGAACGATTTGGCCAACGCGCCGAAGCTGCGGGTAGCAGCGCGCACCTCCTGCTTCGCCTTCAAGGGCAAGAACGAGGACATCCGCAAAATCGCGCGGGCGCTGAATGTGGGCGCCATTCTGGAAGGCAGTGTGCGCGAGGATGGCCAGCACATCCGCATCACGGCGCAGCTGATCAACGCCGCGGACGGCTACCACATCTGGTCGAAAACCTATGACCGCGACCTCAGCAACATCCTGCAGGTGCAGGATGAGATCGCTGAGGCGATTACGGCGGCGCTGACGCACACACTGAATGGGGGATACTCCGCGCCGCCGAAACGGAATCGTCCTGCCATCGATCCGGATGCCTATCGCGACTACCTGAAGGCGCAGGCGCTTTCGGCTTTGAAAACCGATGAAGGCGATGCGCAGGCCGTCGCGCTTCTCAAGACGGTGACGGCGCGCGAACCTGCCTTCGCACCCGCCTTCGCCGCCCTCGGCCGCACCTATGTGCATATGATTAATTTTCACAACCGGAATCCGGATTTGCGAGCGGCCGCGCAGGGGGCGTTGGATAAGGCGCTCGCGATCGACCCACGCAACCTTGAAGCGCTATCGAGCCGTTTGTACCTCAATGCTTTAGCGTGGGATTGGACGCGCGCCGCAGCGGATGCAGCAAGCCTGCAGAGGATCAACGCGCACAACGTATTTTCCTTGCGTGGTCTCCAATTTTACTATGGCACCTTGGGATTCCCTGAGCAGCAGAGCGCGGCGCTTCAGGAGGTCATTCGACTCGATCCGCTGTCCTTCGTCGACCTCAACAACCTCGCCTCTGCCTACCTCGATCAGCAGCGATATGCGGAAGCGGCAACTGCCGCTTCCGCAGCACTCGCGATCAAGCCAAACCGGCCGCTCACTCTTTACAGTCTCTGCTGGGCCAACGCGGGTATGCGAGACATCGGAAAGGCGCGGATATTGTCGCGAAAGCTCTCCAGCTTCGGCAACTCCGATGCCTCCAGTGCCTGTTCCTTGCGTGTTGCGCTTGCGGCTGGCGACCTTGCCCGTGCGCGAAAGGCAGCCGATGAGGTCGCGCGGCACTTCCCCGGCTTCTTCTTCGGCGAAGCTGACGTCGGATACTTTTATGCGTTGGCAAATGACTATTCCTCGGCCATCCGATGGTTGCAGCGTGCATATTCGCACCGGGATACCACCCTTTTTTCATTGGCTTATTCGCCCACGACCCCTCCCAAATTGATCAAAAGCTCCGGTTGGAAGTCCCTGATGGCCAAGCCGGAAGCACGAGCTTGGCAGACAGCGCATGATCGAGTGGCACTCGCCCGGAATTAGAGCGGTTCTGGGTCTTGGGTGCGCCTCTCTCGTCATGCTAGATTTGAGCATTCGAAGGGGGAAAACATGTCCGAGACACGGCGCCAGCTGTTTAAGAAATCAGTATTCTCGGCTGTCGGTTTTGCGGCTCTTCCTGTCCTCGCCGCATGCACTCCCGAGGGACAGCATCCTTTCTGGGGTGCGGGGCATCCGTTGGATTCAGATCCATGGGGACCGATTGCCGGACACGCCACCGACGGCCAATGGTACATATTCGTGTTGAAGTCGATCAGCGTAGGCACGCAAAATTACACCTATACGGTGTACGTAGCGCTGAGAAATCCGCCGTCCAGTCCGATGACGGTGAAATTCGACGTCAATGACTGGTACAATTATCTGAAAGCAAATAGCTGGTTGGCGCCGGCGACGCGGCAGTTTACCATCGATGGCACGGCCTACACGCCGAATAACGGGACGGTTGTCTCGAATCCGCTTCATAACGATGCACAGCAAATTGCGGCGAAGTGGAATGAGATCGGAAAGCAATAGAGCGTGCAACTGTTTCCGGCACGCGAAACGGTTTTCGTTCTAAAGGTTTCCAAGTTCTGCAATTTGCGATGCGCGTATTGCTATGAGCATCGCGAGTTGCACGTGCGCGACGTCATGTCCGCAGTAACGCTCGGGGGTTTGTTCGCCCAGATTGACGCATTCGGAGACGATCTGGAGGGCAGGGGAATTTCGCCGTCGTTTTCCTTCGTCTGGCATGGCGGAGAGCCGCTGTTGCTGCGGCCCGATTACTACCGCCGTGTGACGGAAATGCAGCAGGCAAGCATCCAGCGATACCCTTATCGCAACAGCGTCCAGACCAATCTGTACGGCTTCAACAAGCACAGCCTGGAATACGTGCTGGCGTCCGATTGGGAGTTGGGCGTTTCCATCGATTTCGCGGAAGACATCCGACGCAATGTTGGCGGGCGGGACTCGAACGCAAAGGTGATCGCGAACGCGGAGGCGCTGCATACCGGCGGCGGCCGTTTCGGACTGATCTCGGTGCTTGGCGCCCACAATCGTAACACGTTGATGGATGCCTACGATTGGGCGGCCGAATTCGCCGAGGGCTGGCGCATCCTGCCGCTTTTCGAAGGCGGACCCGAGGACTCGATTGCCGAGTTGCAACTGCCGCCAAATGAAGTCGCGGACGTTTTCATCGAGCTATTCCGCAAGCGCGCCAATTCGGAGCGTCACCTCCCCATTGCGCCGCTGGACGATTACACAAAAGCTGCGGTGCTTCGCATCGCCGATCAGGCAGGAGCAGTGGATGTGGATCGCGCGCTGCTGGACAATATCTTTGTCATCAACGTGAACGGCGATGTCTTCACGCGGCCGTTTGCCTACGATGCGTCCCGCTGCCTTGGCAATATCGGTCGTCAATCCCTGCAGCAGATGCTGGAAGGCGACGTGTACAAGGGCTGCCAGCAGATCGTCGTCGCACAGAAGCGGGAAAATTGCACGGCGTGTGCCTTTCGCGGCTATTGCGATGCGTCGCCCATGCACGAGCACGGTAGCATCGTGAACGATAATGGCCGGCAACGCTGCGGAGTGGCGCATGACACCATATCCGCCGTCCACGCTGAACTGACCGACGCTGGTGTGGATGCTGCCACGGTGAGCGCGTGGGCGCGGGAATTGTTGGCGCAGCCGCGCCCGGCCGCCGCATAAGTCGGGGCTAATCCGAGGACGGCAGTGCGCCCAATCCGGCATCGTTCAGCGCGGGTGCCGGACGCCGCTCGCCAACGGCCGCCTTGCGGGTATTCAGCACCGGTGTCCGGATCAGCGCGCGCGCTTCGGGGGCATCGCTCAAGAGCGCCAGCTTGTCGAGAATCGCGGCGATGACCGTTTCCGCTGCGCGCCCCGCGCCGTCGTCGATTTTCAGCGCAATGCCCAAACCGGCTTCGGGGACGATCGCGGCGTAATAGGCTTCGGCGCCTGCCTTGGTTGCCGCACGGCCCCGCGCTGCTCGCATCAGAATTGTGTCGCTGCGGCCGGTTCCCGCCACCAGCTGCGGATGCGCAATTATCGCGCGCACAATCCGCCTTATGGCTTCGGCGCGCGGGGCAGGCAGGCCAGAGGGATCCGCGAGTTTCGCCAATGCAGTCGCAAACGCTGGGAGTGGCAGCGCGAAATTGGGTGCAGTGCATCCGTCCACGCCCCAAGGCAGCTCCGCTTCGATGCCTGTGAGCTCCCCCAGCGCTTTGGCCACCGCGCGCTGCACGCGATGGTCATGATGTTCATAGCCCTCGGTTGCGACCGCCCAGTGCCGCGCCACAGTGAGAAACCCGGTGTGTTTGCCGGAACAGTTGTTGTGAATGCGCGTGGGCCGCTCGCCTCGACGCACCATCTCCATCGCGACCGGCTCGTAGCGAACAGCCTGCGGCCCGCAGGCGAGATCGCCCTCGCTGCAGCCGATTTTCTCCAGCCACGCAGCGACCCGGCTCGTGTGTATCGGCTCGCCGGAGTGCGAGGCGCAGGCGAGCGCAATTTCCTCATCGCCGAGACCGAACGCATCGGCAGCGCCGGATTCCAGCAGCGGCAAGGCCTGAATTGGCTTTAATGAAGAGCGGGGATAGTACGGCGCGTCCATATCCCCCAGCGACAGGACCAGCGAGCCATCCGCCCGCGCAATCGCCACGGCGCCGCGATGGATGCTTTCCACCAGCGGCCCGCGCGTCACTTCCACAAGAATCGGGTTAGCCATGCGGTTCTTATAGCAGCGGTCTTGCGGAATCCGGCTTCTGTTTTATCTCTCCACCGTTATAGTCGCATTGCCCCATGACAATTCCCGCCGTCTGCATTTCACATTTGACCAAAGTTTACCGCGGCGGCACCGTCGCGGTGGACGATCTTTCCATGACCATCGCACCGGGCGATTTTTTCGGTTTTCTCGGGCCGAACGGCGCCGGCAAATCAACCACCATTCACTGTATGACCGGCATCGCCAAGCCGACCTCCGGCAAGATCGAGATTTTCGGCATCGATGCCGTAAAGGACTATCGCGAGGCGCGGCGGCTGATCGGGCTCTCACCGCAGGAGTTCAACGTCGATACCTTCGCCAAGGTGACGCAGATTATCGACTGGATGGGGGGCTATTTCGGCATGCGCGCGGCCGAACGAAAGGCCCGCACTGAAATGTTGATCGACCGCTTCGAGCTGGGGCCGCATGCCAAGAAGCCGTTCCGCGAGCTCTCCGGCGGGTTGAAGCGGCGCGTGATTCTGGCGCGCGCCCTGATCCACGACCCCAAGCTCCTGATCCTCGATGAACCGACGGCCGGTGTGGATGTGGAGTTGCGGCGCGACCTGTGGCGCTATCTCCAGGAGCTGAACCGCGACGGCAAAACGATCCTGCTCACCTCCCACTATCTGGAAGAAATCGAACGCCTCTGCCGCACCATTGCAATCATCAATGGCGGCAAGATCGTTCGCGAAGGGCCGAAAGCGGAGTTTCTCACCACCGGCGATCTGGAAGAAGCGTATCTTTCCGCCACGGGCGCGGAGCCCGATCACATTGCAGGTGCCGCATGAGCGCGATCGACAACACCGCCGAACTTACCCCCATGCCGCCCATGACGATCAACTGGGTTGGCCTGTGGACGATGATCCGGCGCGAGCTGTCGCGATTGATGCGCGTGCCGACACAGGCCTTTATTGCGCCGTGGATTTCGGCGGCGATGTTCATCTTCGTGTTTGGGTACATCGTTGGCGGCCGCATCTCGACCATCGGCGGCCATCGCTACATCGAATTCGTTCTGCCGGGCATTCTGATGATCAATGTCATCAATGCCGCGTTTCTGCAGTCTTCCTCGCAGATTTACTTCCAGCGGTTCCTTCGTTACATCGAGGAAGCGCTGGTGGCGCCGTTCTCCTACGTGGAAATGATCGTAGGCCTCCTGGCGATGACCGTTGTGCGGGCGGTGATCACCGCCGTCGGTATCCTTCTGATCGGCGCGGCATTTGGCGCTACTTCGGTTTCGGGAATTCTGGAGTTTCTGTTCTGGATCGTGTCGGTATCGATCATCTTCGGTCTGCTCGGAATCATCATCGGCCTATGGGCGAACAATTTCGAGCAGCTCACCATGCTCAACATCTTCTTCATCACGCCGCTTTCCTTCGTGGGCGGCGTCTTCAATACCGTGCACATGCTGCCGGGCTGGCTGCGCTGGATCGCCTGGGCCAATCCCTTCTTCTATTTCATCAACGGCATCCGCCATTCGATGATCGGTTTCAGCGAAGCGCCGGAGCTGCTTGGTGCCGGCTTTACAGTCGCGCTGGCTGCGATTCTTGCGGTGGTGGTGTGGAAATTGTTTTCCGTGGGGTATGGCCTGCGCGAGTAGCGTGGAATCGGATGCAGCGCGCCGTCTGCCTGGCAAGGTGGTGCCGGCGCTTGAACCCTCCTTCGCCGGGTGTTGTACGATGCCCGTGGATCGACCCGAGTCGTGGAGCTGGAGGATGAGAGCGGTCGCGTGCATGGCATTGGCAATGATTGGCGTGGCTGCGGCTTCGCCGGCAGCCGCCCGCAGGCACAGGGCTTCGTCGCCGGTCCCGGCGTCAGCGGCGAAAGAGGATAGCCCGGCTTTCCTCGGCACGTTCAAGGACTGGTCTGCCTATTCGCGCGGCAGCCGCGACTCCAAAGTCTGCTACATCCTGTCGGAGCCCAAGGTGAAAGAGCCGGCCAGCGTGAATCGCGACCCGGCCTATTTTCTTATCAACGACTGGCCGGGCCGCAGCGCGAAAGGGGAGGCGGAGGTTGTGCCGGGTTATCAATATCGCGAAGGCAGCACCGTCACGGTCCAGGTGGGCAAAGAGAAGTTCGCCTTTTTCACCAAAAATCAGGGCAGCTCGGGCGGCGCCTGGGTGCTCAATCCGGCTGACGAAAAGCATCTTCTCGCGGCCATGCGAGGGGGGCTTACGGCAATCGTGACCGGCACCTCGAAGCGGGGCACCGAAACCCGGGACATCTATGGTCTCTCCGGCATGAGCGATGCGCTCGACAAGATCCACGACGCCTGCGGGATGTAGCATCTCGCGCGCTCCTGTCTGCGATATTGCCGCCCGGCTTTTCAGGCATTACCTCGCGAGGTGGGAATCCAACGGGGCGGCATGCTCGATTTTTTCCTCACCGTTCTCGCGTGGCTGCCCATCTGCTTCGACTGGGCGATCGTTCCCGTGGCGGTGCTGCTAATCGTCTTGGCGGCCCGGGCCCGCACACGGGGGCTGGCGGCCAGGGGCTTTTTGATCGCGGCATCGGTTTCGGCTGCCCTTCTGTCGCTGCTGCTGGCCAGCAGTGTTTTCCATCTGCTGGGCTATGGGCGGGCGGTCGCCGATCTTCTGCTAAATTTCGGACCGTCCGTCACGGAGGATTACGTCGGAACCCTCATCCGGCAGAACGGTCAAGGGCTATTGGCCCTTGTCCCGATGGTGGTGACGATCTTCCTCTCCAGCATCGCGGCCCTTTACCTGCGAAAGGCGTCCGCTCAAGCGGGCTGATACTCTGTTTCAGAGTGGCTTTTCCGGCTGCGCATGGTCCAAAAATAGCGCTGACCTCACTGATCGTTGAAAGGCCTTCCCGCTTGAACCCATGGCGGTTCCGTGCTGCAAGACCACGGGCTGCCCGAGGTGTCCGGCGGCATTTCCTGCAGGAGATATTCATGCATCCGATTCACACGGTATTACTCAGCGCCGCGGCTGTGACCGCCCTTGGAGTAGCGGTGAGTGCCGCGCCAACGCCAACGGCGCCCCCGTCCAGCATCAGCACCAATCCGTTTTCTCACCCGAGCACGTTGCCGCTGCAGGCACCGCCTTTCGACAAGATCAAGGACACCGATTACCAGCCGGCGATCGAAGAGGGCATGAAGGAGCAGCTCTCCGAGATCGACAAGATCGCCAACAACCCCGCGCCGCCAACCTTTGAGAACACCATCGTCGCGATGGAGAAGTCCGGTCAGATGCTGACGCGGGCGACGACGACCTTCTTCAACATCGTCGGCGCGAATACCAACGGTACGCTCGACAAGGTACAGACAGCCGTGGCGCCGGAGCTCGCCGCCCATCAGGACGCGATATTCCTCAATCCGAAGCTGTTCGCGCGCGTGAAGGCGGTTTACGACCAGCGCGACAAGCTGAAGCTCGACCCGGAATCGAACCAGCTTCTGAAGATTTATTACCAGCAATTCGTGCACGCCGGCGCGAACCTTTCCGATTCCGATAAGGCGAAATTGCGCGCGCTGAACAAGGAGGAGGCGACGCTTTCCACCGCCTTCCAGCAGAAACTACTGGCCGCCGCGAAAGCGGGCGCGCTGGTAATCGACAACAAGGCCGATCTGGACGGCCTAAGCGAGCAGGAAACCGCCGCGGCGGCCGATGCTGCGAAATCCCGCAAGCTGAACGGCAAATGGGTGATCCCCCTGCAGAACACGACGCAGCAGCCGCTGCTCGTGTCGTTGAAAAACCGCAAAGTGCGGGAAACGCTGTTCGACCACTCGTGGACGCGGGCCGAAAAAGGCGACGCGAACGACACGCGCGATATCATCCTGAAGCTCGCCAAGGAACGCGCCGAGAAAGCGAAGCTGCTGGGATACCCGAACTATGCGGCCTATGTGCTTTACGACCAGATGGCGAAGACGCCGGACGCCGTGCAGAAGTTTATCGGCCAGCTGGTGGGCCCGACGCGCGCCAAAGCCGCCGATGAAGCCAAACAGATTCAGGAGGCCATTAACAAGGACGGTCAGCATTTCGATCTGAAGCCCTGGGACTGGGAGATGTACTCCGAGAAGGTTCGCAAGGCGAAGTACGATCTCGATCAGAACCAGCTGAAGCCCTATTTCGAGCTGAACAAGGTGCTGAAAGACGGCGTCTTCTACGCTGCCAACAAGCTCTACGGCATCACCTTCAAGGAGCGGCACGATATTCCGGTTTACCAGCCGGATGTCCGCGTGTTTGAAGTGTTCGACAAGGACGGCTCGACCTTGGGTCTGATGTATTTCGATTACTTCAAGCGCGACAACAAGCAGGGCGGCGC
>JAICVV010000007.1 GCA_025935155.1 Alphaproteobacteria bacterium | reverse complement strand
GTGACAGCCGCGACTCAGGCGCTGATCGGCGCTAGAGTACCGGCATGAGCAAGCTTACCCATCTGGACGAACACGGCGCCGCGCGCATGGTGGATGTATCGGAGAAGCCGGAAACCACGCGCGAAGCCACCGCAGAAGCGGTGATCGCGCTGTCCCCTGAAGCATACAACCTCGCGCTTTCGCCGGATTCGCCCAAAGGCGATGTGCTGGCCACCGCGCGGCTGGCCGGCATCATGGCGGCGAAGAAAACGTCCGAGTTGATTCCGCTCTGTCATCCTATCCCGCTGTCGCAGGCGAAAATCGAATTTGAGCCGCAGGACGAAACGGCATCGCTGCGGATTGTGGCGAGCACGCGCACGATGGCGCAGACCGGCGTGGAAATGGAAGCACTGGTGGCGGCAAGCACGGCCGCCCTCACGATCTATGACATGGTGAAAGCGGTCGATCGGAGCGCCGTGATCCACAGCGTGCGGCTGCTGTCGAAATCCGGCGGCAAAAGCGGCGTGTACACTGCGAGCGATTCATCTTTCGAAGCGGAGAAATGATTTCCGTCGATGAGGCCGTGGCGCGCGTAACAGCGGCGCTCTCGCCTGTGGCGGGCGAACCGGCACCGATTGCACGCGCGCACGGGCGCGCACTCGCGCAAGATGCAATCGCGCGCCTCGATCAGCCGCCGTTCCCCGTTTCGGCGATGGATGGATATGCGGTGCGCGCGGCGGACGTAGCAAACGCTCCGGCGGTGTTGAATGTGATCGGCTCTGCGCCGGCCGGCCAGCCGTTTTCCGGCGAAGTGCACGCCGGCGAAGCGGTGCGCATCTTTACCGGCGGTGTGGTGCCGCGCGGCGCAGACACGATTATCATTCAGGAGAACACCGATCAGGGCGATTCCTGCGTCACGATTCAAGCGGCCTCGCCAGCGGGGAAACACATTCGCGCCGCGGCGCAGGATTTCCGCTCCGGCGACGTACTGGTGAAAGCAGGTAAGCGGCTCACCGCGCGGGATGTCGCGCTCATCGCCGCCGGAGATGTTCCCGAAGTCAGAGTGCGAAAACGGCCGCAAGTGTTGGTCGCCGCCACCGGCGACGAACTTTCCTACCCCGGAGAGCCGCGCAAACCCGGCGGCATCGTGGCCTCGTCCGTATCCGGATTATGCGCCCTGATCGAGCAGTGGGGCGGCGAACCGCGAGAGCTCGGCATTCTGCCGGACCGGATGGAATCGATCGCACAGATTGCGGACAGTGCGGCCGGCGCAGACCTTATCGTCACTCTCGGCGGCGCCTCGGTGGGCGATCACGATCTCATCCAGCGCGCGCTCGGGCCCAAGGGCTTTGTGCTGGATTTCTGGAAAATCGCCATGCGGCCGGGTAAGCCGCTGATTTTCGGGCGGCTCGGTGCCACGCCGCTGCTCGGCCTGCCGGGAAATCCGGTGAGTTCTTACGTGTGCGCGCTTTTGTTCCTGAAGCCCGCACTGGCTGCACTGCTTGGGGCCAGCACCGAATCTGAAGTGCAAATGGCACGCCTCGCTGGCGCAATGGCCGCCAACGATGCGCGGCAGGATTACGTGCGGGCGCGCGCCTTCCAACGCGATGGCGAATTATGGGCCGAACCGCTTCCAATTCAGGACTCCTCTATGCAGAAGGCGCTGGCAGACGCCGATGTTCTGATTGTCCGGCCGCCCCGGGCGCCAGCTGGCGGCAAAGGTGACGCGGTGCCGGTAATTCGTCTTGAAGGGTAAAATTAGCACTTGACGGTGTGGGCGAACCAAACTAGAACAATTGCGGATTGTTGCGCCTTTGTTTCGAGCCTGGCGGGGCTCCGGGAGATTCGGATGCTGACCAAGAAGCAATACGAACTGTTGATGTTCATCCACGAGCGCGTGCGGGAAACCGGCATTCCGCCGTCCTTCGATGAGATGAAGGAGGCGCTGGACCTGAAATCCAAGTCGGGCATTCACCGGCTTATTACCGCGCTGGAAGAGCGCGGCTTCATTAAGCGGCTGCAGAAGCGGGCGCGCGCGCTGGAGATCGTGAAGCTGCCGGAAAATCTGGCCGACACCTTGCGTCCGGCCACCAGCCGCAGTCAGGCGCAGCGGATGATGCATGCGCCCGGCGCCAGACCTTTGCGCGGCGAGGCACGGATTCCGGCTGACACCCGCAGCGCCGGCAGCCCCCGCCGCGGCGATGGCGACAGCGCCGCAACTGTTGCCGTGTTGGGGCGGATCGCAGCCGGTACGCCGATCGAAGCATTGCAGAACAAGGTTTCGGAAGTTCCAGTACCGGCGAGCATGCTGGGGCGCGGCGACCATTACGCATTAGAAGTCGCCGGCGATTCCATGATCAACGCCGGCATTCTCGACGGCGATACAGTGATCATTCAGCAATCGGACACTGCCAATACCGGTGAGATCGTGGTGGCGCTGGTGGACGAAGCGGAGGCCACCTTGAAACGGCTGCGGCGCCGGGGCGATTCGATTGCGCTGGAGGCAGCAAATCCAGCATACGAGACGCGGCTCTACGGCGCCGACCGTGTGCGCATCCAGGGCAAACTGGTGGGCCTCATCCGCCGGTACTGAGGCCGCACAGGCGGCATGCTCCATGGGCGCGCGCCGCGTCCGGCTTGTGCCGTATCGACTTTAATTCCAGTGGAGAGCCATATGGCGTAGGCGCCGTTTCGCGCCACATCGAAGCGGTCGATCACCAGCGCCGGCCCAATGCAACGGCGCCGCGTTGGAATGGCGCTGATAACGACCTGCGCGGTTTCGCAGTCTTCCGCGAGCGCATCGGGTTTCATTGCCGCGGCGATCAGGATTCCATTCGCCTGCGCGATGCAGCCGTAGGAGTCGCAGGAAACTCCATCTGCCCGTGTTGCAAGGGCTTGCTGAATGGCACGTGAATCTCCATCGCGCTTCAGCCATTCTTCGGCCGAGTATTTGTCCGAGGGCGGGCGAAGCAACCGCAATTGGTCGCCGGTGCCGCGGACGGCAACCGTCAGCCCATCGCGGGCGACAAGAAGATCCGGCGGCTTCGAGCTAAAGATCAGCCACGCGGCAGCAGCAATCGGTGCAACTCCAAACCAGCGCCAATGCCCGCGCCATAGCCCCATCCACAATCCGCCAAACGTGAGGCACACAAGCGCCGACATCGGCCACGCCGAAACCAGCGACACCGATCCCGGCAAATGGGAAACCCAGCGGCCCACCGCGAGCATCGCTTCGATGCCATTGCCCATGACCCGCAGCGGAATTGCATCGAGTCCGAGTGGCATAAGGAAGATTGCCAGCGCCGCAGCTGGCATGGTGAGGAACGCCATGATGGGCATGGCCAGCAGATTGCCGAGCACCGCGTAGTGGGTAGCGCGATCGAAATGGAATGCGGCGTAAGGCGCGGTGGCGACGCTGCCGACGAAACTCGTAGTGGCAATGCCGCGCATATAGCGGCGAATGGCCGGTAGCGGCAGCATGGTTTCGGAACGCGGACGCGAACGCTCCCACTCAGCAACTGCCACCAGTGCCACCACGGCGGCAAACGACATCTGGAACCCAGGTTCGAGAATGCTTTCGGGCCGGAGCAGCAGAATGACAGTCGCGGCCAATCCAACCGAGCGCATCGAGATCGCCGGCCGGTCGAACAGGATCGCAACCAGCATCACGGAAAGCATGATGTAGGCGCGGGTGGCGGGCGTCGCTGCGCCGCTGATAATCAAATAGAAGGTCGCGCTTCCCAGCGCTGCAACCGCCGCCCATTTTTTGATCGGCTGCGTCAGAGCTATGGCGGGGAACAGCGCGAGGAACGCGCGTACCGCCCAGAACAGGCCCAGTCCCACCAACGCCATATGCAATCCGGCAATCGCCAGTACATGCGCAAGTCCGGCGTCGCGCAAGGCAGACTCATCCTCTTCTGAAATGCCGCCGCGGTCGCCGGTAATGAGCGCCGACGCGATGGCGCCCGTGCTGCCGGGCAACACGGAATGAATTCGTGCCGACACGCACGTGCGAAGCGATTCAATTTCGATGCGCGCCCGCTCTACAAGCGACGGGGCACGCGTTGCTGCTATCCATTTCGGCCGGCCGTAAGCGTAGCCGACCGCCCCGATCCCGCGGAAATAGGCGGCACGGCCGAAATCGTAATCGCCGGGTTCGGCCGGTGCAGGCGGCGGCAGCAGCACCGCGCGCGCACCAATCCACTCTCCGGGCTTGAGGGTATCGCCGCCGCTGCGAATGGAGATGCGCGCGCGTTTCGGTATGTCATGCGTACGCAAATGCTCAATGCTCGCAAGCGTGAGCACGACACGCACGCCTTTGCCGTGCGCCTCGACCGTTTCGACACGTCCCTGCACCAGCGCCGGACCGGCACGATGCGACAGCACTGGCGCCGCAACAGAGTCCGTTCGATGCTTCGCGAGTCCAAAACCGATCAGGACGGCCGCAGTGCACGCAAGCGCCGCGCGCGAGGCGCTCGCCTCAGTGCCGGCGGCAGCGATGGCGAGCAGCAGTCCGGAACCGCCCAGCGCCAGTCCGAGCAAGGAAGACGGCTCGCTTGGCAGTGCAAAGTACAATGCAATGCCGGTTCCGAACGCCACCGGCAGCCACAAAACCCAGCGGTCGCGCTCGGCCAGCGCGCAGTGCAGAAGCCATTGAATGAGCGCAAAACCGCGCGCGTTCGCATGGGCCGGCGTTGCTGCTGCGGGAGCGCCGGGCACCAATTCCCGAAATGAAAAAAGTGGACCTACCCCCACGGAAACCGGTTTGCTAGAAGCCTCGCGTCACCTTGCGGGCCTGTTACGCAGGCCGGCCCCCGAAGAACCTCACTATGGCCGAAAACGAAACGCCCGTCTTGCGGTTTGCGCCCTCGCCGACCGGATTTCTGCACATCGGCGGTGCGCGCACCGCTCTCTTCAACTGGCTCTACGCCCGCCATACCGGCGGGAAGTTCCTGTTGCGGATCGAGGATACTGACCGTCAGCGTTCCACCGAAGCCGCCATTGCTGCGATTCTGGATGGGCTGTCCTGGCTGGAACTGAACTGGGACGGTGAGCCGGTCTATCAGTACGCCCGGGCTGCGCGGCACCGCGAAATTGCGGAGCAGTTGCTGGCCGAGGGCCACGCCTATCGCTGCTACGCCACGCCGGCCGAGCTGGAGGAAATGCGCACCAAACAGCGCGCGGAAGGCAAGCCGATGCGTTACGACGGGCGCTGGCGGGACCGCGATCCTTCCGAAGCGCCGCCCGATGCGTCGTTTGTGATCCGATTGAAGGCGCCCCGGTCGGGCGAAACCATCGTGCACGATGTTGTGCAGGGGGATGTGCGATTCGCCAACGAGAATCTGGACGACATGGTGCTGCTGCGCTCCGACGGGACGCCGACGTATATGCTCGCGGTTGTGGTGGACGATTACGATATGGGGATCACCCACATCATCCGCGGCGACGACCACCTCAACAATGCGGCGCGGCAGCTGCAGCTGATTCACGCGCTGGACTGGCCGGTGCCGATCTACGGTCACCTGCCGCTGATTCACGGGCCGGACGGTGCGAAACTTTCCAAGCGTCACGGCGCGCTGGCCGTGGATGCCTATCGCGACATGGGATATGTGCCGGAAGCGATGCGCAATTATCTGCTGCGGCTCGGCTGGAGCCATGGCAACGACGAGATCATTTCGACCGAACAGGCGATTGCATGGTTCGATCTCGAGCACATTGGGCGTAGCCCATCGCGTTTCGATTTCAAGAAGCTCGACAATCTCAATGCGCATTACCTTCGCGCGACGCCGGATGCTGAACTGGCGAAGGAAGTGGAAGCGCTGCTTGAGCGCATGCAGCCGCCGCAGTCGCTTTCCGGTGTCGCACGCACACGTCTGCAGGCGTTAATGCCGGCACTGAAGGAGCGGGTGAAGACACTGATCGAACTCGCGACAGCGGCTGACTTTCTTTATGCGGATGGGCCGCCGGCGCTTGACACACAGGCTGAGAAGGCCCTGACGCCGGACGCGCGAAAACTGCTACGGGATGACGTTCTGCCGGCCTTCGAAAAATCCGAATGGCGCGCTGAAACTCTGGAAGCGGCGGCGCGAAGCCTGGCCGAACGGTTGGGCATGAAGCTCGGTCAGGTGGCGCAGCCGATTCGCGCAGCGGTCACTGGGAAGACCAGCTCGCCCCCGATTTTCGAGGTCCTGGCCGTCGTGGGGAAGGAGGAATCCCTTGCCCGGCTAAGGGCTTACGCTGGCTGAAACAGTGCGCGCCGCGGACCGTTACAAACAGGGTGACGTGGCCAAATTTCGGGCTTATATGTTGCAGTGCACCATAACCGCACCCGGAAGGATCGTCCGATGAACGTGAGAAAAGCCGTCCCCGCCGGTACCGCGACCCTCGCCTATCGTGACAAGTCCTACGACCTGCCGGTGCTGGCCGGCACCGAAGGCCCGAATGCGATCGATATCCGCAAGCTCTACGGCGAAGCGGATGTGTTCACCTACGATCCCGGATTCACATCCACGGCCAGTTGCGAAAGCGATATCACTTTTATCGATGGCGAGCGCGGCATCCTCCTCTATCGGGGTTACTCGATCGACGATCTGGCGCAGCATTCTTGCTTTCTCGAAGTCTGCTACCTGCTGCTCTACGGTAACCTGCCAGACAAGAGGCAAATGGCGGTGTTCCATCGCTCCATCACGCACCACACCATGGTGCATGAGCAGCTGGCGTCATTTTTCCATGGCTTCCGGCGCGATGCGCATCCGATGGCAATCATGTGCGGCGTCGTTGGCGCGCTGTCAGCCTTCTATCATGACTCGACGGACATCAACGATCCCAAGCAGCGCGAGATCGCAAGCCACCGGCTGATCGCCAAAATTCCGACCATTGCAGCCATGGCCTACAAATATTCCATGGGCCAACCATTCGTGTATCCGCTGAACAATCTCGGTTACACGGAAAACTTCCTGCGCATGACCTTCGCGGTGCCCGCCGAGGAGTACAAGGTCAATCCGGTGCTTGCGAAGGCGATGGACACCATCTTCATTCTGCACGCCGATCACGAACAGAATGCTTCCACTTCGACCGTAAGACTTGCCGGTTCGTCCGGCGCCAATCCGTTCGCCTGTATCGCTGCAGGCATTGCCTGTTTGTGGGGGCCGGCGCATGGCGGCGCCAACGAGGCGGCACTGAAAATGCTGGAAGAGATTGGCACCGTGGACCGCATTCCGGAATACATCAAGCGCGCCAAGGACCCGAATGACAATTTCCGGCTGATGGGCTTCGGCCATCGCGTGTACAAGAATTACGATCCACGCGCGAAAGCGATGCAGGCGCAGGCTCATGCGGTGTTCGACGAACTCGGCATCCACGACGAGCCGCTGCTGAAAGTGGCGCTGGAGCTCGAGCGTATCGCGCTGCAGGACGAGTATTTCATTTCCAAGAAGCTGTATCCCAACATCGACTTCTATTCCGGAATCACCCTGCGGGCGCTGGGTTTCCCCACCAGCATGTTCACCGCGCTGTTCGCGCTGGCGCGCACGGTGGGCTGGATCGCGCAGTGGCAGGAAATGATCGAAGATCCGGACCAGAAGATCGGCCGTCCGCGCCAGCTATACACGGGCCAAAAGCGCCGCGCCTATGTGCCGATGGAGGACCGCTGAGGCTTCGCGCCTGCGCTCCGTTCTGCAATAAACTGAAGAACGGCCCGCGCTGCGCGCAGACTGGGCGATTCTTCATCTGCGCCGAGCAGGTGTATTGCTTCGCGCAGATCGCGCTTCTGATGCTCCCGAAATTCGTCGTCCTTCAGCAGGCGAATCACGCATGGCGCGATGAGGCCGGGCCGACAATCGCCTTGCAGAAATTCCGGCACGGCTTCCCGGCCAAGCAGGATGTTCACCAGGGTCAGATACGGCACGCGGATCAGCGCACGGGCGAGGCCATAGGTCAGCCATCCGACCTTGTAGGCGACCGCCATCGGCACGTTTGCCAACGCCAGTTCCGTCGTCACCGTGCCCGACGCGGCCAGCGCCGCATCGGCGCCATCGAAGGCGGCGAACTTGTCGTCATCCCCCTCAAGCACATGAAGCGGCGCCGGCCAGTTCTCCGTCCGTGCGCGGATGTTCCCCACAAGATGCGGAACAGCCGGCAGCAGGCAGACGAGTTCCGGCACGTGCTCTTTCACGCGGGCGACGGTTTCCCGGAACACCGGCAGCAACGGATCGATTTCGCTGATCCGGCTTCCCGGAAGCACAACGAGAACGGATGCCGCTGCGGGAATGCCCAGGCGTTCGCGCAATTCGGTGCCGCCCTGCATGTGCGCGGCACGCTCGACCACCGGATGACCGACGAACGGCGCGCGCAACCCATGTCTCTCAAACAGTTCGCTCTCGAACGGCAGCAGCGCCAGAACGAGATCGAAGGTTCGTGCCATCGTGCTCGCGCGGTGCGGACGCGACGCCCACACCTGCGGCGCGACATAGTTGATGATGGGCAGGTGCGCACCCAGATGGCGGATGCGCCGCGCCACGCGATGGGTAAATTCCGGGCTGTCAATGCAGATCACTGCATCCGGATGCGATGACACGGCGAAATCGGAGGCCATGCGCACCCGGCGCAGGATTTCGGGAATGCGGGGGATGATCGCGCGCAGGCCGATGACGGATGTCGCGTCGAGTGGGAAGAGGCTATGCAGCCCCTGCGCCGCCATCGCGGGTCCGCCGACGCCGCTGAACGAAATCCGGGCGCCTACAAGGGTCTTCAACCCCGCCATCAGTTCCGCGCCCAGCTGATCGCCCGACGGTTCACCCGCCACCAGCATGAGATTGACGGGCCTCACGTCCGGAGCCATCGCTCAGCCAGTTACGTCCGAGAGTCTAAAACCGGACACGAACAGGCCGGCCTTGTCCGCTGCTTCAATCACGGCCTTCCGGTTCACGAGCAGCGCGCCGCGCGCTTCTACTGCCACTCCGGCAAGACCGGATGCGGCGGCGTTATTTATGGTTGCGACGCCAACCACCGGAAGATCGGTCTTGCCGTCCTGCGTGGGCTTGCGCGCCTTCACCAGAACGCCGCGGCGATAAGCAGGCGTGCCGCGGATGTTTTCGGGGAGCGCCGCGACACGCGCCAGCATGGCGTCGG
Organism: Alphaproteobacteria bacterium; assembly: GCA_025935155.1. Taxonomy (GTDB): domain Bacteria; phylum Pseudomonadota; class Alphaproteobacteria; order Micropepsales; family Micropepsaceae; genus Rhizomicrobium. Next base: position 7,961 of record JAICVV010000007.1, on the reverse strand, counting down.
TGCCTTCGGCAGCTTCCACAGCAAGCACAAGTCCATGGCACACGACTGCGGCCTGACCGATGTCCAGTTCTCCGAGCGTCTGAACGACTCTGGCGGCAATCGCAATGTCACTCTTGTCTTCCGGGCTCGGTTGCTGTTTTCCGAAAGCGCCCTCGCCTGCCATCAGTGACGGTGCAGCTTCGACCGCGCTCACCACACGAAAGCCTTCGCCTTCGAGGATTTCGACAATGCTGCGGAGCAATGCGTCATCGCCCTTTGCTGCTGCTGCCATCAATTTCGGCAGCTTCATCATGGCCACCGCGTCGAATTTGAGCTCCGACCATTTCGGCCGCGCCACTTTCCCGGCCAGCAGCACTTCATCGCAACCGTGCTGCCGGAAAACCGAAAACATTCGGCCGACCTGACCCAGCGAAACCCATTCGTGCGGCAATCGCGAAACTTCATCGTCCGCGATCCCGCGCAGAGCAGCAACGAACACCGGCTTACCCGCGCCACGGGCTTCGTCCGCAATTGCCAAAGGCAGGTCGCCGCCACCGGCGATGATACCGAGCCCGGTCACGCGCTCTCGTCTTCCTTCGGGCTGCGCATGCGCGCCGGCGCAATCTGCCGTTTGGCGTCGGCCAGAATAAAGGCGGTGACGTGCTGCACTTCCGGCACATCGGCCCAGCTTTCGGCGGCGCGGGCCGCGCGCTCCTGCACGCTTCCGGCGCTCTCCTGAAAAATCGCGCGAAAAGCCGCACGCAGGGCATGAATGTTCGCGCGGGGAACGCCACGGCGTTTCAACCCGATGAGATTCAATCCGCCGAGTTTGGCGTGCATCCCGAGCGCCATACCGTAAGGGATGACGTCCGAATTCACGCCGGAAAGCCCGCTGATAAACGCGTACTGCCCGACGCGCGAAAACTGCTGCACGGCAGAGAGGCCGCCGAGAATGACTCCGTTCGAAATCTCGGAATGTCCGCCAAGCTGTACACCGTTGGACAAAGTCACGTCATCGCCGATGTGGCAATCGTGTCCCGCGTGGCTGTATGCCATGAAGTAGTTGCGGTCGCCGATGCGCGTGACGCCACCGCCTCTCTGGCTACCTGGGCTGATGGTTACGCTTTCGCGGATCACATTATCGGCGCCAATGATGAGCCGCGCTTCCGGCGCGCTGGTATTCCGGATCTGCGCTTCACCACCCAGCACAGCGTTGGGATAGACAACGGTACGCGGGCCAATTTCCACGTTGCCGATCAGGACGGCATGCGACAGCAGCCGCACGCCTTCCGCCAACCGCGCTCCGCCGCTCACGATGGAGAAGGGCCCGATCTCAACACCGATGGCGAGCTGCGCGCCATCTTCGACGATAGCTGTTGGATGTATCGTCATTCCTTACGCCGCTTTGCCCGAGATCATGGCGCTGTACTCCGCCTCGGCGCAAAGTTCCTCGCCCACGAACGCCTGTCCGGCAAAGCGCCAGACCGGCCCGCGTTTCTGCAACGCCTTCACCGGCATGCGCAGCAAATCTCCCGGGCGCACCGGCTTGCGGAACCGTGCCTTATCGACACCGAGGAAATACACACGGTCGCTGGCTTCTACACCCAGCGTGTGCATGACCAGTGCGCCCGCGGTTTGAGCCATGGCTTCCACAATCAGTACGCCCGGCATCACCGGGTAATCCGGAAAATGCCCGCGAAAATGCGGCTCGTTATACGAAACGGCCTTGTGACCCACCGCACTTTGACCCGGCACGATGTCCGTTAGCCGCTCCAGGAACAGAAACGGTTCGCGATGGGGCAACAGCTTCCTGATCTGATCGATATCGAGGCTGATGGAAGAATCCGTCGTCATTCCCGTTTGCGCCGCCGTCCCAACATCGCAATCGCGGCCATCTGCCGCCGCCAGTCTCTTATGGGAATTGCCGGCACGCCGCCATAATCCTGCCCACCCGGCAGCTCGCCGGGTGCCATGGCGGAACGGGCGGCAAGCCGCGCGCCATCCCCGATCTTCACGTGGTCGGCAAGCCCGACCTGCCCGCCGAGCACCACGAAATCTCCCAGTTCGCAACTGCCGGATATCCCAACTTGGCCGACGATCACACAATGGCGCCCGATGCGGCAGTTGTGGCCGATCTGCACGAGATTATCGATTTTGGTGCCTTCACCAACCACCGTGTCGCCGAGTGCGCCACGATCTATTGTGGTGCAGGCGCCCACTTCCACGCGGTCCTGCAGGATGACCCGGCCAAGCTGCGGGATTTTTTTATGCCCGGCGCTGCCGGAGGTGAATCCGAAACCCGGCTGCCCGATTTGCGCACCGGGCAGAATCGACACGCGATCACCAACATAGGAGTGGGTAATGGTCACGTTGCTGCCGATCTCGCAGTCCCGTCCAATCGCAACGCCCGGTCCGATCGCGGCGTTCGGGCCGATACGCGTGCCGTCACCGATTTCCGCGCCCGGTCCGATCACCGCACCCGGCGCAATCGAGACGCGTTCGCCAACGATTGCGGTGGGGTCAATCGCGTTCGTCTGCTCCCAGCGCACCAGACCATCCTCGGGATAGAGCAGCGCGGCGACCGTGGCGAACGCAGCGGCCGGCGACCCACACCGCAGCAACAGCATGCCATCAGGCGACACAGCATCCGCGCTGCTTTCGACCAGGCAATAGCCCGCGCGGGAACGGCCAAGGTCCTTCGGTGCGGCAGCGCCAACACAGAACACCAGGTGTTCCGGCCCCGCCCCATCGAGCGTTGCCACATCTGAAATGTTCGCGCTCGCGCGCGCGCAGGTCGGCAACCCGATGCCCAGGTGCGCGCAAACATCCGCCAGCCTCAGCGGGCCCCGATTTACATAGAAGCGTGGATCGGCCACAGCCCGTGTGGCTCCTGTGTTACCGCCGCTGTGCTTGCGCTTGCTGCGCCAGTTGCGCCTGCACGTTTGCCGGGAGCGCGACCAGCTGCACCTTCACGCTTGGCAGCTTCTGGTCCAGCCGCTGCACCGCGACCCCCGTGATATCGATGTTGACGGTGCCGAGGACGATCGAGCTGCGGTCGAACAGCAGGTTGGCGCCCCGCTCCTGCATGATGCCCTGCAGGATCGGCCCAAGCGCCTGCTCCATCTGCTGGCGCGCCTTGAACACACCACCCTGGATGAGGCCCTGGCGCGCTTCCACCTTGCGCTCGAACGCGGCCTGCTTCGCCTGGAAATCGCGAACTTTCTTCGCCTTCACGTCCGGCGCAAGAATGGCGACCTGCTGCTGCAGCGCGCGGCCTTCCTTCTGCAACGCCTCGCCTTCAGCGCGAAATTCCTTTTGCGCGCTCGCCATGTAGTTGCTGGCCTGTTTGACGATATCCTGGCCGGCCTTGGAAACCCGGATGATGACGTTGCGGTCGATCACCAGGATTTTCGGTGCTGGCACCGCGCCCGCCGGGGCCGGCGCGCCGCCCGGTTTGCCTGGAGGCGGAGGGGCAGCAGAGGCTCCGCCAATGGAAAGCATGGCCGCGACGGCCGCAACCGCGATATTGCGGCCAAGGGTGAGAGAGGTTTTCATGGTCAGAATCCTGTTCCTGCGCTGAATCGGATGATTTGGCTTTTGTCATAGCTCGTCTTTGCCAACGGCACACCCAGATCGACTTCCAACGGCCCGAAGGGCGATTTCCAGCCGATTGCAATGCCGGCGGAAGCGCGAAATGCCATGTCGTCCACGATACAGGGAGCGAGGCGTGGCGCCCTACCGCAAGTCTCAAGACCGGGCTGTGAGGCGATGTGGCCGAGCGTCCCGAAATCGGTGAAGAGCGATGTCGTAACGCCGTAATCGGCAGGAAGCAAATCCGGCAGCCGCAGGTCGAACGTCCCGATGGCGAAGGTCTCGCCGCCCAACGCGGAGCCTCGGCCCACATTCAGCTCGCGCGGGCCGATGCCAGCGACTTCAAATCCCCTGAAGGTATCTCCGCCCTCGAAAAACCGCTCGTTCAGCCGCACATGCTGGCCGCCATAGCCGGTAATGTAGCCCGCATGGACGGTCAGGCTGGCCACGAACTGGTCCCACAGAACCGGCTGGCGATAGCTGAAGGTCGATTGGGTGCGCAGATACTTCAGGCTGCCGCCGAAGCCGGCAAACAATTGGGAGAAGGAGAACGTAATGCCGTGGCGCGGCTTAAGGGGATCGTCGAGCGTATTATATGCGTAAGTATAGCCGATGCCCGACGTGGTTTCCGTTCCGGCTGCCAGCTGAATGGCGGGGGGCGCCCCGCTGAACGGATTCACGGTATCGATCCGATAGGTGTAGTTCACACCGACGCTGCCGTATTCGGACGTGGGAAAGCCCAGACGTAGGCTGATTGCATCGGTATCGCTCCGGTAATCGGCCTGGTCGAAGTCCACGATGATCTTCGAAATATCGAAGCCAGCGGATAAAGGCCGGTCCATGAAGTACGGTTCTGTGAAACTGAGGACAGCTTCCTTGCTGATGCTGGAAGCCGAAAGGCTGGCGCGGAGAAACTGACCGCGGCCGAACAGGTTGCGCTCCGTATAGCTGAACTGCCCCACGAACGAACTGGTGGAGGAGTAGCCAACGCCCAGCTGCAGCTCGCCGGTCGATTGTTCCGTAACGTTGACGTTCAGCACCGTGCGATCCGGCTGCGAGCCTTGCGAGGGCTTGATGTCGACATCCTTAAAGAAGCCGAGCGAGCGAATGCGCGTGCGCGAGCGATCGACCAGCACGCGGTTGAACGCGTCGCCCTCGACCAGCCGGAATTCACGCCGGATCACCTTGTCAAGGGTGCGCGCGTTGCCGGTGATGTTGATCTTCTCGATGTAGACGCGCGGCCCCTGATCGATATCGAATTGCACATCGATGGTGCGCTTCGCCCGGTTTCGCGCGATGCGGGGATGAATTTCCGCGAACGCAAATCCTTTGGTCCCAGCCGCATTCGTCAGGGCATCGATGGATTTATCGATCAGTTCCGCGTTGTAGGTCCGGCCCGGAACGATCGGCACGAGCGGGCGCAGGCTTGCCGGATAGAGCTCGCGGATTTTCGAATTGATGGTGATCTTGCCGAACTTGTAAAGCGGGCCTTCATCGACCGTGAAGGTGATGTAGAAATCCCTGCGATCCGGCGAGAGTTCGGCGACCGCGGATACCACACGGAAATCGGCGTAGCCGTTTTTCAGATAAAAGCGGCGCAGCTGCTCGCGGTCGAAGGTGAGACGGTCGGGGTCGTAATTGTCGTTGCTGGAAAGGAACTTCCACCACGCGGATTCCTCTGTCGCAATCTGCCCTTTCAGCGTCGCGTCATCGAACACCTTGTTGCCGATGAAGGAAATGCGCGCCACGCCGGTGGTCGGCCCCTCGTTGATCGAGAAGATAAGATCGACACGGTTCTGCGGACGCTGGATAATCTCAGGATCGACCGTGGCGGCGAATTTCCCGTTGCGGCGATACAGTTCGATGATGCGCTGAACGTCACCCTGCACCTTGGCGCGAGTGAACACCTGGCGGGGCTTCAACTGCACTTCCTTGGTGAGGTCCTTTTCGGTGACCTTGCTTTCACCTTCGAACACGATGCGGTTGATGATCGGGTTTTCGACGACGTTGATCGTGAGGACCGAGCCGTCCCAGTTGATCTTCACGTCGGCGAAAAGGCCGGTTGCGAACAGTGCTTTCAACGAGCGGTCTACGGCCTGCTCGTCGTAAGGGTCGCCCGGCCGGATCGAGATGTAGGAGAGGACCGTACCCGGCTCAATGCGCTGCGTGCCGCGAACGCGAATGTCCCGTACCGGAGGTCCTACAGCAGCAGGCGGCGCCGATTTTTGTGTCTGCGCATCCGGAGCCGGTGCAGCAGCCGTGGGAGTGGCTTTTTGCGCCTGTGCGTCAGCAGCCGGAGTCACTGCCGGCGTCTGCTCCTGCGCCCGCGCCTGCATGGATGCGAACAGCAGCGCGAGCGAAATCGCTCCAGCGGCCGCGCGTCCGTAACTGGCGAGAGAAAAAGTGCGACCCATCCGCTCGTCTTAAGCTCGGCGCGGGCACAAGCACGCGCGGGGCGTTGGTTTCAGAACAGACTCGGTCTGACGAGGTCGTTCCAGGTCGCAAGGAAGAACAGCCCCAGCACCACGGCCAACCCCAACCGAAATCCCAGCTCCTGAGCTTGCGCGCCAAGCGGCCTGCCCAATACAGCCTCGCATCCATAGTACAGAAGATGGCCCCCGTCGAGGATGGGAATCGGAAAAAGATTGATGAGTCCGATGCTTACAGAAATGAGAGCCGCCAGACTGAGGAGGTTCACAAAACCTTCCGATGCCGCCTTTTGCGAGATGCGGGCGATGCCCACCGGTCCGCTCAACTGGTTGGTATCGGAGCGGCCGCTGACGATGCGCCACATGTAGGTCAGGGTGGTATCGACGATGAACCAGGTTTGCTGACCGGCCGCGCTCATCGCCTCTACCGGGCCGAGACGTACACTTTTCACGAGCGATGGATCGAGCCGGGGCGAAACACCGATGCCGAACAGTTTCGCATCGCTGCCGTAAACGTCGGAAATGTCGATCCAGCGCGGCGTGACCTGAAGGGTGAGCGGAGTGCCCTGGCGCTCAATCCCGACCGTCAGCGTCTTGCCGTGGCTCGCGTGAATTGCCCTCTGCACTTGCTCGAAACGGCTGACCGGCCGCGAATCGATGCTGCGGATCAGATCGCCCGGTTTCAGGGCTGCATCGGCAGCCGGGCTGTGCGCTGTCACCGCGCCGATACGCGCCGGAATGGCGCTGTTGGAAAGGACCGGCTTTCCGGCAGTGACGAAGACCAGCGTAAATATCGCGATCGCCAGCACGAAATTCGCAGCCGGGCCCGCAAGGACCACCGCAATGCGCTGATAGAGAGGCTTGAAGGGAAAGGCTCCGCGCTGCTCTTCGGGAGTCATGCGCTCCATATGCTCGCGATCCGGTGCGCTGCTGGCATCGAGATCGCCGTAGAATTTCACGTAGCCGCCAAGCGGGATCCAGCAAATCTTCCATACGGTGCCCTTGCGGTCGTACCATTGCGCAATAGCCGGTCCGAAGCCAATGGAAAACGCTTCCACCTTCACGCCGCAGAGCCGCGCGATGCCGAAATGCCCAAGCTCGTGGAAGAAAACGACGACCGTGATCACGAACAGAAAGGCGGGCAGCCCCAAGGGGATCCAGGCAATCAATCCATGCAAAACACCAGGCATTCCGGCTCCTGACTCCTATGCGGCCAGTCGCAGAACGGCCGCGCCCGCAATCTCCCGCGCCTCCGCATCGATGGCAACCACTGCCTCCAGATCTGAGGCTGCGGGCTGATTATTCAACCGCTCCACCGCCTCTTCCACACCGCCGCAAATCCCGGAAAAGCCAAGCTGGCGGGCCAAAAAGGCCCGCACCGCAATTTCATTTGCCGCGTTGAGCACCGTCGGGGCTGAGCCGCCGGCGCGCAGGCAATTTTCCGCGAGCGCGAGACAGCGGAATTTCTGGCGGTCGGCCGATTCGAAAGACAGGCCGCCAAGCGCGGCGAGATCGAGCCGTTGCGCGGGTGAGGCGATGCGGCGCGGCCAGCCAAGCGCCACGGCGATGGGTGTGCGCATGTCCGGCGCCGACATATGCGCAAGCGTCGATCCGTCGGCGTAATAGACAAGGCAGTGCACGATGGATTGCGGATGCACGATGACATCCAGGCGCTCCGGCGGCAGCCCGAAAAGATGATGAGCCTCGATCAGCTCCAGGCCCTTGTTCATGAGGGTGGCGCTGTCGACGGAAATTTTCGCGCCCATCGACCAGTTGGGATGCGCCACCGCCTGCTCCGGCGTGGCGCGCGCCATGCGCTCCGCCGGCCAGGTGCGGAACGGGCCGCCTGACGCGGTGAGCGTCACGCACTCGACCGCATGGCCTTGCGCAAAATCCAGAACCTGGAACGCGGCATTGTGTTCGGAGTCGACAGGAATGATGGTGGCACGCGAGCGTTGCATG
>JAICVV010000098.1 GCA_025935155.1 Alphaproteobacteria bacterium | reverse complement strand
GCTTACCTGCAGCGGGGTCCAGATCGGGCCCGGCGCCACGCCGTTGACGCGAATGCCTTTCGGTCCCAGCTGTTTCGCCAGCGACTTCACGTAATTCATCGTGGCCGCCTTGGTCTGCGCGTAGTCATACAGATCGGGCGAGGGATCATAGGCCTGCTCGGATGTGGTGCCGATGATGGTTGAACCGGGCTTCAGGTGCGGCAGCGCTGCCTTGATGATCCAGAACGGCGCGTAGATGTTGGTCTTCATCGTGGCGTCGAAATCTTCCGTGCTGAGATCGAGAATCGACTCGCGCGATTGCTGACGCCCCGCATTGCACACAACGATGTCGAGGCCGCCCAACTCTTCGACTGCGCGCGCCACCAACTGCTTGCAAAAATTTTCCTCGCGCAGATCGCCGGGAATGGGCACGCCTTTGCGTCCCGCTTCCCGGATCAGCGCAATCACCTCTTTCGCGTCCGGTTCTTCGCTGGGGAAATAGTTGATCGCCACATCGGCGCCTTCGCGCGCGTAGGCGATAGCGGCGCCACGGCCCATGCCGGAATCGCCGCCGGTGATCAGCGCTTTGCGGCCCGTCAGTCTTCCCGATCCCTTGTAGCTCTCCTCTCCATGATCCGGCTTGGGTTCCATTTTGGAGGCCAGGCCCGGCCAGGGCTGCTCCTGCTTCCGGAACGGCGGACGCGGATATTTGTCCGTGGGATTTTCCATAGGTCGCGCTCTTCTCCGCGTATCTGAGAACAACGCCCACGCGCGCCAACCCGTTGCTTCTCATTTACTCGATAGGCCACCATCGATTCCCTCTACCCATTGAGGGAGAGGCCAAGGCTGGGAGTGTATGAGTCGCATTCCGCCAATTAGCCGCCGTCCTTTCACCTTCCCAACGCGGGGAGGCCGCTGGCTCTGCGCAGCAACTCCAACTTGTCATCCCCGGCGAGGCTCGTGCATTCTTGCGCGAGCGGTTCCTCCCCCGTGAAACGGGGGAGGGGGACCATGCGAAGCATGGTGGAGGGGGCGAGTGCGGGCGTCAATTCTGACATTGAAGCGCGCGCGTTCTTTGCGGCGAAACATGACCTTGCCGGAAGTGGTTCTCTGGCAGGAGCTGTGGCGCGGTAAACTGAAACGATTGCATGCAACCCGGCCGAACGCGATGGACTTGCCCGGGCTGCGCTTTCATCACCTGAAGGGTGGCGAAAGAGGGCGGTATGCGATTTGGGTGAGCGAAAACTGGCGGCTGACCTTCGCTTGGGATGGTGCGGATGCGATAAACGTCGATCTGGAGGACTACCACTGATGGCCAAGAACAAGAACTTGACGGCAGGGCTTGCACCCGTCCATCCGGGCGCGTTTCTGCGCGAGGATGTGTTGCCCGCCATGAGCAGCTCCAAGGTGGAGATAGCCCGCGCACTCGGCATTTCCCGCGCGCAGCTTTACGCAATCCTGGGCGAACGCGCGCCGGTGACGGCACCTATGGCGCTCAGGCTTGGACGGCTGTTCGGCAATGGGCCGGAGCTGTGGCTGAACATGCAGTCCAACTACGATCTCGAAATCCTTGGCCGTACAATGGCGCGCGAGATCGCGCGCATCCCGACGATGAAGGCCGCGTGAGCCGCAGATATGAACACCCTCTTACGGCGATAATCTGGAAATCCTGCGCGAGCACGTGAGGGACGAGACAGTCCATCTGGTCTATCTCGATCCGCCGTTCAATTCGAACGCCTCCTACAACGTGCTGTTCAAGGCGCCGGACGGGCACGAAAGCCACGCCCAGATGGAAGCCTTCGAGGACACCTGGCACTGGGATGCGCCGGCCGAAAAGGCATTCGACGAAGTGATGCAGTCCGGCAATGCGGACGCCGCCGATTGTGGAGAAAGATGGTGGAGCACAACTATTGGTGGACTCTCTTGCCGGCATGGCCTGCTGGACCGAACACATGGCAGGCTCGAGCAATCAGGAGAGTCTTTTATGATCGAACGATGACGCGTGGTCGGTCCGTCTACGTCGAAAGGCGAGCTGATGGTCGGCCAAAAGAAGATGTTCTTTCTTGCGTCATGTTCAACATCTTTATGGCATTCGACGATCTCAGATGGGCTGATGAGCTGCTTCGGTCTTCGAACGTCACCTTTTCGCCCCCGATTCAAGATGTGCGGTTCAGTTGGTTATTTGAGGAATGTGTCAACCATACTGCGCGAGGGTTCGTAATTGCCGATATCGTGCTTTGTTGGCGTGATTCGGTTGGAAATGGAGTGCTTGTATTCGAGGCCAAGACGCTTCGGGAGCGCGCAAGCGTCAAGGATTTTCCAGAAGCGTTCCACTATTCGAGAATGCCTTCTTTTAGAAGGTTCGAGCGCGCTTCATACCGCCTCCTTCTCGACGATGGACCAGCGGCCGGCTGTGTAGCACAAGGTGTGAATCCCGACGAAATTGTTACCTGGAATCAACTTCGATCAATTCAAGAGCGGCTTGCGGCCGAGTGCATTGACGAATCCACAATTGCTGCAAAGGCAATCACCGAAGCTGTGCGTATCCAGCATCGATACTGGCTGGACGGACAATCGCAGGGCGAGGCTCTCCCCAATTTGCTCGACATGGCTGGGAGCTTCAACGAGCATAGCAATCGTGCAAGATTCTTAATCGGATTCGATACCGTGCAGCGGTTTCGACTGAATATGCCGATCCCCAAAAGATCTGACTGGATAGGGAGCGAGCTGTCCCAACAAGAAATACGCGGTAAGCAATATCAAATCACATCAGAGCGTCGTATTCCGCATTGGCTCATTTCTTGAGACCGAAGGAGTAGCAACGAGGCCGTGTCGCTGGTGGATGCCGTGCCCTATGGCGGCAAGAAGAAGGGCGCCGATACCGGCATCGACGGCTTCATCTACTTCAAGCCCGACGGCAAGACGACGGAGAAGGCGATCGTGTCGGTGAAGCGCGGCGAAAATATCGGCGTGCAGATGATCCGTGAGCTGGGCAACGTGGTGGATCGCGAGAAGGCCAAGATGGGCGTGCTCATCACCCTGGCCGAGCCCACCGCCAACATGCGCAAGGAAGCGGTGTCATCCGGCTACTTCCGCAGCGAGGCGCAGGGCGATTTCGCGAAAATCCAGATCGTGACGATTGAAGAACTGCTCGGCGGAAAGAAGCCGCATTTGCCGTGGGTCGCGCCGGACGTGTTCAAGCGCGCCAAACGGGAAATGAAAGGCACGCAGGAAAAGCTGCTGTGATTTCACTCCATGGCGTTGGTTCTCCCCCCATTTACGCGGGGAGTGTCGCCGCAGGCGACGAGGGGGGCGGGAGCTCTCGCCCACTCCACCATCTTCGCTTTCGCTCGATGGTCCCCCTCCCCCGCTTCGCGGGGGAGGATCGACCTTGAATTTCTCGGTGTACCTTATTCCTGTCCACTTGAGGTTCGAAGGCACACAAAATGCAGAAATTCTCGGCTTCGTTGTTCAAGGCTGGGAAAGAACAATATCTGTGCTCTGTGCCCGTGAGAGGGGCACCCTCCACTCTGTTTCCTGGAGGTTCGAATGGGAACTCTGCAGGCCAGAGGGAGGGGCCCGCAATTTCCTCCAAACAAAACGAACAATTCCGCGACGCCTGCTTGCCCTCCGTTTTGCAAAACAAATCAGCCCCCGCAGCAGGATCATTGCGAAAGCGACTTCAACTCTCAATATCCTGCGCTGGCTCGGAACCCATGCACCAAATCTGCGACTGGATGTTAGATAAACATATGCGAATTTCTTTATATCCTGTTGCGGTATCGGAAGCGGCCCTGCTATATGCCCCCGCCGGCAGCCAAGGAGCGCCTCCGTGAGCCACGATTACGCCGTCAAGGACATCAACCTGGCCGATTGGGGCCGCAAGGAAATCGATATCGCCGAAACCGAGATGCCGGGCCTGATGGCCACCCGCGAGGAATTCGGCGCCAGCCAGCCGTTCAAGGGTGCGCGCATCGCCGGCTCGCTGCACATGACCATCCAGACGGCGGTACTGATCGAAACCCTGAAGGCGCTGGGCGCCGATGTGCGCTGGGCGTCGTGCAACATCTATTCGACACAGGACCACGCCGCGGCGGCGATTGCGGCGGGCGGCACGCCGGTGTTCGCCATCAAGGGCGAGAGCCTGGACGACTACTGGGAATACACCCATCGCATTTTCGAATGGGCGGACGGCGGCACGCCGAACATGATTCTCGACGATGGCGGCGACGCCACCCTGCTTGTGCATTACGGCCTGCGTGCGGAAAAAGGCGACACCAAATTCCTCGATGAGCCAGGGAACGAAGAAGAGGAAGCGTTCTTCGGCGCCATTAAACGGCGGCTGAAGCACAAGCACGGCTGGTATGGCGAGCTCGCGCGCAACATTCGCGGCGTGACAGAGGAAACCACCACCGGCGTGCATCGCCTCTACGAGATGGAGAAAAAGGGCACGCTGCTGTTTCCGGCCATCAACGTCAACGACAGCGTGACCAAATCGAAATTCGATAATCTCTATGGCTGCCGCGAGTCGCTGGTGGACGGCATCCGCCGCGGAACCGACACCATGATGGCGGGCAAGGTCGCCATGGTCGCGGGCTTCGGCGATGTCGGCAAAGGCTCGGCCGCCAGCTTACGCCAGGCCGGCTGCCGCGTGATGGTAAGCGAAGTGGATCCCATCTGCGCGCTGCAGGCGGCGATGGAAGGCTACGAAGTGGTGACCATGGACGATGCCGCGCCGCGCGCTGACATTTTCGTCACCGCGACCGGCAATGTGGATGTCATCACCATCGAGCACATGCGGGCGATGAAGCACCGCGCCATCGTGGCGAACATCGGCCATTTCGATTCCGAAATTCAGGTGGCTGCACTCAAGAACTACAAGTGGCACAACGTGAAGCCGCAGGTGGACGAGATCGAATTCCCTGACGGCAAGCGCATCATCCTGCTTTCGGAAGGCCGCCTCGTGAACCTCGGCAACGCCATGGGGCACCCGAGTTTCGTGATGTCGTCCTCCTTCACCAACCAGACCTTGGCCCAGATGGAGCTGTTCGGAAATCCCGGCAAGTACGAGAAAAAAGTTTATACCTTGCCGAAGGAATTAGACGAGAAGGTCGCACGTCTACACCTCGACAAGATCGGCGTGAAGCTGACGCAGCTGTCGAAGAAGCAGGCCGACTATATCGGCGTACCGGAGAACGGGCCCTTCAAGCCCGACACTTACCGCTATTAAAGGAGAGCAAGGATGCGGCCAGGGAAACTGCAAATTTCATTGGCCGCACTTGAATATCCCGCTATAGGCTTGGCGGCGGCGCTGCTGGCGTCGCCCGCCGTCGCCGCGCAGTTCACCGTTCTGGACGCGCCGGGCGCGGAAAAGGGCACCCTTGCGCTGGCGATCAACGCATCCTCTGCCGTGACCGGCTGGTTTCGCGATGCAAAGGGAAACTACAATGCCTTTGTGCGCGCGCCCGACGGCACCTATACAATTTTTACGGCAGAGGGCGAGCAGAGCGAAGGCGTGGCCATCAACCGCGACGGCGCCGTGGCCGGCGTGGATTTCACCGGTAACCTCTCGTTCTCCCACGGTTTTGTGCGCACGCCTTCCGGCCAGATCAAATCCTTCGATCCGGAAAACTCCACGGTGGTGTTCGTCGGCGGTATCAACGACGAGCGGACCATTGCCGGAACCTATTGGGATTCGGACATCCACCCGCACGGCTATCTGCTGGTAAGGGACGGGACGCTCACCACCTTCGATGCGCCGGGCAGGCAAAACACCGAAGCGAACAGACTCAACGCAAAAGGGGATGTGGCCGGTGTCGATTTCGATTCCGGCAACACCGCGCATGGCTATGTGCGCTCCGCGGACGGGAATTTCGCGGAGTTCGATGCGGACGATGGCGGCAGGGGCGGGAGCCTGGGAACTTACGCCGTGGCCATCAACGCGCGTGGCGTGGTTGCCGGGTATGTGAAAACCACAAGCCTGTCTCAGCGGGCCTTCGTGCGGGATGCCGGCGGCGTACTGACAGAGTTCGATGTGCCCGGTGCCAGTGGATTGGGCGCACAGGCGTTCGCCATCAACCGGCACGGCGCAATCACGGGTTCATTTATCGACCCGCAAGGCCACACCGAGGGCTTCGTTCGCGCCCCGAACGGAAAGATCGAAACGTTCGCGCTGCCCAATAGCAAATTTACCCAGCCGCTCGGCATCAACGACGACGGCATCGTCGTGGGATATTTCAAGGACAAGACAGGCAATCACGGGTTCCTGCGCGCTCCGTAGGCCGATTATTTGCCGTCTTCGAGCGCAGCCCCTTTGAACCGGACCACTGCCGTTATAAATCAGGAAAGAAGATGACGGCACACAATCTGCGCCGGCGAACCGAGGACTGCATTTGCTCCGCGTTGCTGTTGTCCTGTTTTGTTTTGCTGTTGGTGCGACTGCGGCCAATGCTGGCAGCGCGCCGGACTGCCATATTGGCAGCTATCGCCTGAGCGACGGACGCGCGGTGGATATTGCCCCCTCCGACGGCGATACGCTGCGCTGGCGCCTCTTCAGCGGCCAAACCGGACAGTTGCATCCGCAAAAGAACGGCATCTGGACGAGCACCTTTGGCTGGACCGATCGCGCGGACGGAAAAAGGGTTACATTTTCCGATTGCGCCAAAGGCGAAATCGGCTTCGGAAGCGACCGCGGCCAGCGCATCGCCTTCGAGACTCAAAATACCACATTCGAGAGCGATGGTGTGAAACTCGTCGGGCGGCTGGTTATGCCCCAGGGCAAGGGCATAGTTCCGGTCGTCGTTCTGGTGCACGGTTCCGAACACGATTCCGCGCTTGAATTCTATTCCCTGCAACGAATGTTTCCTGCGCAGGGCATCGGCGCGTTCGTCTACGACAAGCGCGGCACCGGATCCTCCGGTGGCAAGTACACACAAGACTTTAACGTGCTGGCGAACGATGCCATCGCTGCGATGAAAGAGGCCAAGCGCCTCGCCGGCCCGCGATTGGGCCGCATCGGCTATCAGGGCGGCAGCGAGGGCGGCTGGGTTGTGCCCCTGGCGGCGAACCGAGCCCGAGTCAACTTCGCCATCGTCAGCTTCGGGCTGGCGGTGACGGTGCTGCAGGAGGACCAGGAAAGCGTGGCGCTCGACATGCGCTTTCATCATCACTCCGCGGAGGACACGAAGAAGGCGCTGGAATTGGCCCGCGCCGGCGAGCGCATCGTGGAAACAGGTGGCAAGGAAGGCTACGAGGCGTTCGACGCACTGCGCCGGAAATACAAATCCGAGCCGTGGTACAAGGATGTGCACGGCGATTTCCTTTTTTTCGTCCTGCCGCTCAACAAGACGCAGATTGAG
>JAICVV010000100.1 GCA_025935155.1 Alphaproteobacteria bacterium | reverse complement strand
GTGGTGACGTTCCTCTCCTGGGCGGCTGAACCCACCATGGAAGACCGCAAGCGCATCGGTTTCGGCGTGATGTTGTTTCTGATTGCCTTTGCCGGCCTGCTTTATCTCTCCTACCGCCGCGTCTGGGGCGGCATTCACTGAGATATTCTTTCGGTTCCGCGGATCTTATGGCCAAGGCCTCCGCGACGTGTGGCGAATGTGAATAATCTCTATTCTCTCGCCCATGACGCCGTAGAATATTTTGAAACGATACCGAGTGAGCGCCTTCACTCTGATGCCGTGCATGTCGGTTATGGGCGAGCTATACGGTTGCTCTGCGAGCAAATGAATGGCGGCGTAAATGGCGCGTAATACATTCTGTGCGCCTTGTGGACTTCGCGCCAGGAGATACGAATATATTTCTTCAATGTCCGCGAGCGCCTGCGCGCGATAGCGGACGATCACCCGATGCCCCGCGCCTTCCAGAATGCCTCCACTTCGTCTTCTGTGGCAAATGGCGCCTCTTGTGCACGCATTATCGCCGTGCGTTCCTCGGCGGTAATCGCGTAAACGCCGTTGCGGCGCGCCTGAATTTCCAGAGCGGCTTCGGCGAGTTCCTCCCGATCTTGGCGCGGCCATGAACGGACGTTTTCAAGGATGGCCTCGACCTGATCCTTCGTCATATTCGAAGAATAGGGCGTCTGCGGTATTTACGCCAGAGTGCACTCGACCTTTTCGCTATGCAGCGGTCTTGCGATCCCTTGCTTGCACGCTTGCTCCTGCAGGGGAGGTGAATTTTTCGCCGGTGTGCTAAACCTCGAACCATGACACATACCGTACTCGGCATCATCGGCGGCAGCGGCGTCTATGGCATCGACGGGCTGGAGAATGCGCGCTGGCAGCGCGTGGAAGGTCCGTGGGGCGCACCGTCCGACGAATTGCTCTTCGGCACGCTCTCAGGCGTGGAGATGGTGTTCCTGCCGCGCCACGGCCGCGGCCATGTGCATTCGCCCACGTCGATCAACTACCGCGCCAATATCGACGCGCTGAAGCGCGCCGGTGTCACCGATGTGATCTCCGTTTCCGCCTGCGGATCGTTCAAGGAAGAGTTGCCGCCCGGCACTTTCGTGATGGTGGATCAGTTCATCGACCGCACGCATGCGCGGGAGAAGAGCTTCTTCGGTCCGGGGTTCGTGGCGCATGTGTCGATGGCGCATCCGGTGTGTCCCAGGCTCGCGAATGCGTTATACGAAGCGGCGCAGGAAGAAGGCATTCGCAGCGCAAACGGCGGCATCTATCTTGCGATGGAAGGCCCGCAATTTTCCACCCTTGCCGAGTCCAATCTCTACCGTTCGTGGGGCTGCAGCGTAATCGGCATGACGGCGATGCCAGAAGCCAAGCTCGCCCGCGAAGCCGAACTGCCGTATGCGCTGGTCGCCATGGTGACCGACTACGATTGCTGGCACGCAGACCACGATGCTGTGACCGTGGATCAGGTGATTCGTGTGTTGACTGCGAACGCCGAGAATGCGCGCCGTCTCGTCAAACGCGTGGCGCCGAAATTGGGGCCGGAGCGCACACTTTCGCCACTCGGAATCGAGCACGTTCTCGACACGGCCATCATCACCGCACCGGACAAACGCGATCCGAAGCTGTTCAGTAAACTGGACGCCATCGCCGGCCGCGTGTTGAAGAAATGATCTCCACGCGGAGCCGCGGAGATCGCGAAGGGCTCGCGACGGGCACCTTGAAGATTTTTAATCGCTCCCTCACTCGTCATGGCCGCCCTTGTGGCGGCCATCCATCTGGCGCGCGTCTGCGCGCCAAGAAGAGTCACTTGCGCTCGCGGACGCTCGCGCGATGGGTGGCCGGGTCAAGCCCGGCCATGACGGATTTAGAGTACCTGCCAGTGCAAATCACGCTCTCTAGCCGGACCTTTGGCGCTCGATTTCCACGCCGGCGGATTCTGCGCCGGGCAATGCGTGCAGCTTTTCGACACGCACGCGCGCCGTCTTCACCCGGTTGTCTTTGAAGCAGGTTTCCGCAATGCGCTCGGCGAACGTTTCGGCGAGGTTGATGTGACCTGATGCCACAATGGCGCGGATTTTTCCTGTGATCGCTTCGTAATCGACCACGCTGTCCAGCCGGTCTTCGAGCACCGAGGCGTCTTCCACGGCGAGATCGACATTGATGCGCACCGGCTGCGGCTTGCCGCGCTCATGCCCGTGAATGCCGATATGCGCCAGCAGCTCCAGATTGCGAATGAAGACGTGGCGAATAGCTTTCGCCGCATCCGCAATGCGCAAGGGTTGAACTTTCGAACTCATGCGCCGGCCACCGTATCTGCCAATTTCCAGATCAGGTGCTGGCCGCCATCCACAGCGATCGTCTGCCCGGTGACGGCGCGCGCCTCCAGCAGATAGCGCACGGCATCGCAGATGTCCTGCGGCTCCGAACCGTGGCCGAGCACGGTCGCTGTGCGCTCGCGTTCGAAATGCGCCGGCTTCTGATGGGTTGCTTTCAAGGTCGGCCCCGGCGCCACGGCGTTCACCCGGATGCGCGGCCCCAGTGCTTGCGCCAGGGTGACGGTGAGCCAGTGCAAGCCTGCGCGGCTCACGCCGTACGAAAGAAAATCCGGCACCGGTTTGAGCAGCCGCTGATCGAGCAGATTAACCACCGCGCCTTCTCGATCCTTCGGCAGCTGTTTCGCGAAATTCTGGATCAGCACTAGCGGGCTGCGCAGGTTTACCTCCATGTGCTTGTGCCAGGATGCGCGATCGGCGCTGTACCATTGATCGTTCTCGAACACCGAAGCGCTGTTGATGAGCGCGGTGAGCGGCCCCAGCTCGCGCGTTGCCTGCTCCACAATCTTTTCGGTTGCTTCCTCTCGCGCGAGATCCGCCTTCACCAGCGCGACTTTGACGCCGGCGGATTGCGCGTCCTCGCAGGTGACGCGCGCTTCGCGCTCAGAGGTGTTGTAGTGGATGGCGATATTCCAGCCGTGCCGTGCGAGGTCGAGCGCAATCGCGCGGCCCAATCGCTTCGCCGCCCCCGTCACCAGCGCATTTCGTGCCTCAGACATGATCCGAATATAACGCGATGCCGGCATCTGTATAGCCGGTGACCTGCGCGCCTGCGTCCGCTACGATCAGCTTGCGTGGCGATCGCGAGAAAAACGATGATCAAGCGATTCGATCATTTCACCATGGTGGTCCGGGACCTTGAGGACGCGAAGCGGTTCTTCGGCCTGCTGGGGTTCAGGGAGGATATTGCGGTCGTCATCTCCGGCGAGAAGTTCGCCGCCTATATGGGAATTCCCGGCATTTCGGCGGATCACGTCACTCTGGTTGCGCAGGACGTTACGCCGCGCACGGAAATCCAGCTGCTGCACTACCGCACGCCGGAAGCGATTCCGGATCCGGAAATCCGCGACCTGCACAAGCTGGGCTTCAACCATATTTGCTTCGCGGTGGACGACATCGAAGGCACGGTACGCACAATGCAGGCAAACGGCTACCGCACGCGCAACGACCTTCTGGATTTCCATTCCCGCAAACTGATCTTCCTGGACGGTCCCGAGGGCATCACCATCGAACTCTCGCAATGGTACTGACCACTGGGGGATTTCAGCTCGCCTGCAGCAGCTGAGTTGGGCGGCTACTCCACCAGCAGCGCCGCGGTCGCAAGGGGCTTCGTTCCATAGCCCTGACAATCCACCTTCAGGCCGCTGTTGCCGACCATATCGATGGTGTCAGCTACAATCTGCGTGCACTGTTGGCCCAAACTGGAATTGCCCGCCCAATTTATTGCGGCGTTGGGAAGGTAGATCGCACCGCCCACCAATTGACTGTCGCCTCCCACCAGTTTGAATGTGGTGCCGCTCGGCATGCGGCGGTCGCCAAAGATGGCGATCCCGGCGGTCGGTCCGGAAGTGGGCGCCACAATGTTGATTGCCGCTCCGCCCGCGATGGAAGCGGTTGCATAGTTGTTTCCGGTCGACGAGGTGAAAAATAGCGTTACGCCCGTGCCAGAAAGCGAGCTCTGGCCGCTCATGGAAAGGCTGCCCTGGTCGAGTACGTACGTGCCCGGCGACAGGGTTACGCGAGCTTGAGACTTGAGGGCGATCCCGCCGCAATACACGCCCGGATAAAGGGTCACGTTGGAGTTCGTCGAGTAATTCCTCTTGTCGCAACCCGTGAAGGTAGGCATCGGCACGCTCGCATAGGGATCGGCAACGTAGTGATAGCCCGCCGTGATGCCATTCGTGGCGGCAATCCCGGCCTGCCCCGAAATGCCCCCGACGGCGGCGGCGAACGACGTCGAAAGCCTGGAAGAACCGCCAATCTTCAATGCGGTACTGTTTTTGGAATCGGAGATCACCGAGCAGTTGACGAGGCTCACGCTTACGGAGCCCTGTTCGGTGTAAGCGCCGCTGACTGACTGGTTGAGCGCCAGAATGCAAGGCGCGCCCTGCGGCATCGCTACGGCCCGGGACGACACCGGAATCGGCTGAGAACTCCAAAGGGAGGAGAAAATCCGTGCCTGCGGCTGCGCGACGATCACTTCCAGCGCGGAGCGGTCATTTGTGTTCGGGCCCTGTCGCGGCGGCGAGTTGACCGTGATGGTTGTGGAATTTGTCCCATCTACGAAGCCGTAGGATGCCGCAACAGCATTCGCCTGTGTCGCGCCGTTCCCCGAGGCACCCGTGGCAACGGCAACCGCGGCGCTGACAGCGGCAGAATCCGCGGCGTGCTGCATGGCCTTCTTGTTGTGCAGCAGCAGTCCTTCTTCCACACCGAAGCTGGCGGCGCCCACGAGCACCGGCATCATGATTGCCGTGAGGATGAGGTAGTTGCCGGATTCGTCGCGGCGAAAGCGGCGCAGCAGGCCGCGGCTGCGGGATATTGTGCTGGTTTCCGCAATCTTAACGGTCATGTGTTTCATCTCCGAACAATTCCGGGCATTTCGCCCGGCGCCCGAATCGCCCCATTCATTTTCTGTGCCGGAGGCCGGTGTCGTTGGGGATGTCCGACGAATTAAATGTGAGCCACTATCCCAGGCGCCTCACCATCTGGGGCGCGCTCTACAGCGGCGCTCCCCATCGCCTGAAAAGCGATGCCGTTCCTGGCTGATTAACTCTTCAAAATTGGAATGTTCTGTTAACCGTTCGGTCGCAGGTGACACGGCACATTCGGCGGCATGGGCACGCAGACTTTCTCCATCTGGCTCGAAATAGCGGTGCTGACGCTAGGCGCCGCGCTGGCTTTCTACTACGCGACGCAGAAGCCGGAGGCCCGCTCCTTCAACGCGATCCTCACGATTATTCTTGCGGGGCTTGCGGTGTACCGCTTCACTCACCTGTAGTAACTGGCGGGGTTTCTCTGCCGCCTTGAACGTCTGGGGCCTTGCCTCTGCCGCCGGATGCGCGATGATGCGCGTCGAGACGAAAGCATCTGTTCCCTTGAAAACTTCGGCATTACCTCTCCTGCTCGTTTGTGCCTTTGCGCAGACAGCTTCGGCAGCGGTGCACTGTCCCCTGGTGCGCGACCCTGTCTGCGCCGTGCAGAACGACGGCAGCCGTGCGCAATTCGTGAACCCTTGTGCGGCGCAAATCAAAGGCGCGCAGGTGTTGCACAAGGGCGAATGTGCGGCGCCGGGCAGAGAGCCTGCCATGTGCAACATGCTGTATCAGCCGGTTTGCGCGGCCGATCCCGCGACGAAGGGCGAAAAGAGCTATCCAAACCTCTGCCATGCGGAGGTGGCGAACGCGGCCGTGCTGCACGATGGCGAATGCAGCACGCCGGCGGGTGGCGTCACCCCGCATTGATTGCCGCTCGGCCACCCGGTTCCATCGCACTGCTACTGAAGAGGCGGCCTTAACCGGTTCTTAGGCCATTCCGGTTAGCTTCCTTCCGTACCCTCTCAGTTTGTTGTGCGAACCAACTCGGCGGCCCAGCCTCTCCCCCAGGCCAGTGGCCGCCCTCTTTTTTTCCGCGTTGTCGGGTTCCAGTGGCTTCGGCGCGGTCAACACGGCTGCGAGGCTAAGGCCACACTGCACCACTCGATTGGGTACGGCAGACATGCCCGCGAAAAGTGAAGGAACCTGTTTCGATTCCAGCGGGTTAGAGGTCTTACTGGAGAGGAGTACGACATTGGTGCGCGTTCCGGCCGCTTTGCAAATACCGGGTACTGGCAAAATAGCTCCGCAGTCTCGCCGAAATTATTTACGACATGCATGCCAGAACCGAGCTGCTCCGGACTACCCAAAGCTACGAGCGGTTGGCGCTGGGCCGGAAGTCACCCGTGTCATGGACGAACATTGTGTTCTGGAAATCCCTCAGTCCGAGCCGCCCTTATAGGCCGCAAGCCGCGCGGCCCGATCGCCCGTTGCCACCATGGGGGAGCGCACTCATCATTCTTTCCGCTTCGGGTTTTGGGTGGTGGCTCATTGCCAGGCTGATTTTCTGGCTTTTTTCGCTGTAAATGCGGACCATGACGCTGCTTGACGGACCTGCAGGTGGCCGCTCAGGCCGCGGCAGGATATGCACGAACGATTTCGCCTTTGATTGAATCCAGAGCGCCGTCAAACAGCGCGAGCGCGAGAATGCGGCTGCGATCTACCGGACCGGGGAATGTCACGCTTTCCTCCGGCAACGCTGCGAAGCCGACGCGCGAATAATAGGGCTCATCGCCGACAAGAATAATAGCCGTATGGCCGCGCGACCGCGCTTCTTCGATTCCCTCCTGCATCAGCGCAATGCCAATACCGCGGCCGCGCTGATCGGATTCCACGGCGAGCGGCCCCAGCAGCAGCGCGGGTGTGCCGCCCACGCCGATCGGCCAGAAGCGCACTGAGCCGCGCAAGGCGCCGTTCTCCACAGCGATGTAGCTCAACGCGGCAACCGGCTCGACGCCCTCGCGCAAACGATAGGCGGATTTGGCGAAGCGGCCCGGACCGAACACTTTCGCCACCAACGCTTCGACAGCTTCGGCGTCCTCCGTCCGCTCGGGCCGGATTTTCCACGTCTGATCGATGCCGCTCACAAGTCCCTCCAGCCGGTGCAGGAACTAGAGCAACGTGAGCAAAAGACGCAAGCTCACCAGTGCGGACTTGGTGCTGCCTCGCCGCGCAGCTCGGCAAAGCGGCGCAAGGTTGCCGGCGTCGCCTCCGCCGGGGGCGCCCGCAAATCGGCCCAGCGGATTTCCACGATCTCCGCGTTCGGCTCGAAGGCGACGCGCGCGTCCGGCACGCGGTACAACGCGACAACATTGGTGACGCCCACCACGCGCGT
>JAICVV010000343.1 GCA_025935155.1 Alphaproteobacteria bacterium | reverse complement strand
CGACCGCAAGGGGCGCGGATGTAGCAGAGCCCGCCGGGGAAGTGAAGCGTGCGCTGGCTCCGCCGGAGATTGACGCTTCACCGCGGCGGGTCCATCTGAAATCCATGAACCTGCCTTTGCCTCGCGAAACCATGGTAACTGGATCGGCGCCGGAGTGGCGTGTGCGGCCGGGGCTGCTGTCCTATCCCGAAGCCGTCACGTTCATGGAGGAGCGGGCCGATGCGATTGCGGCGGGGCGCGCCAACGAGCTCGTCTGGATGGTGGAGCATCCGCCCATCTATACGGCCGGCACCAGTGCCAATCTGGCCGACCTGATCGATGCCCGTTTTCCGGTGTTCAAGACAGGCCGCGGCGGGCAGTTCACCTATCACGGGCCCGGCCAGCGGGTGGCGTATCTGATGCTCGATCTCAAGCGCCGCAAGCCGGACGTGCGCGCTTTCGTGCGCGATTTGGAGGAATGGCTGATCCGCGCGCTGGCGGAGTTCGGCGT
Source organism: Alphaproteobacteria bacterium (assembly GCA_025935155.1). Taxonomy (GTDB): domain Bacteria; phylum Pseudomonadota; class Alphaproteobacteria; order Micropepsales; family Micropepsaceae; genus Rhizomicrobium. The sequence continues at coordinate 2,148 of JAICVV010000343.1, read as the reverse complement.
GAAGGGCGAGCGGCGCGCCGACCGTGTCGGCATCTGGGTGGCGCAGCCGGGTGGCGGCGAGGCAAAAATCGCGGCCATCGGCGTGCGCGTGCGCCGCTGGGTGACATTCCACGGCATCGCGCTGAATGTGGCACCGGACCTCTCGCATTTCTCCGGCATCGTCCCCTGCGGCGTGCGCGAGCATGGCGTCACCAGCCTCGCCGCGCTGGGGATCGACACTTCAATGAGCGAGGTGGGTGCGGCCCTGAAGCGCACGTTCGTCAGCGTGTTCGGCCCTGTGGAAAGCTAGGCCATCGGCTCGAAACACGGCCGCCCTCGCGCTACACTCGACGGAAAGGGATTCTGGAGGGGCGCCATGCCACGCGTATCAGCTGCTTTCTTCGCGCTGGGACTGTTGTGCCTCTTTCTTGGCGGAGCGATCGGAATGAACATGGCGAGCGGCGGCAACGCGGCCTACGCCGGCATGCACGTCCATCTTAATCTCGTTGGATGGGCAACAATGGCTTTGTGCGGGACATTCTATGCGCTGACAAAACAGACGCTGTCGCCACGCCTCGCCTGGGTCAATTTCTGGGTTTTGACCGCAGGGATCGTAGTGTTCTTTCCTGCCTATGCCGCCTTCCTTGCCAATGGAAACGATCCGCGCCTGGTACCCGCCATGACGGCAGGCAATGGATTGACGGGCCTCGGCATGCTGATCTTCGCAATCAGCGTCGCGCGCGAATTACTGCGCAGGCGCGCTCCGGCCCAAAACCTCGATCTGATTCCTGATCGTCCTGCGGCGGCGAGCGCGGTTCAATAGCTGATTGTGAGTTGCTCCCGATCGCTTCGGGGAGGCTGTGGAGAGTTGGTATGACCGCTCGAAACTGCCGCGGTGCCGCGCTAAACTTGGGGCGAAGGGATTCTGGAGGGGCGTCATGCCACGCGTATCAGCTGCTTTCTTTGTTGTGGGTGCTCTGTTGCTGCTGAGTGGAATGCTTCTCGGCGAATACATGGGCGCGCATGAGAACTTCACACTGGCCCCGCTGCACGCGCACATCAACCTGCTGGGCTGGGTCACACTGGCGCTCTACGGCACATTCTACACGCTGACCAAGGATACCTACTCGCCGAAGCTCGCCTGGACGAATTTTGTGCTGTCCAGCGTGGGTATCCTGACGATGATTCCCGTGCTGGGGCTGCTCCTCACGGCACCGAATGGCGGTGAAAAATATGGGGCGCTGACGGGCGCAGCCGGCGGCATCGCGCTGCTGGGGCTGCTGGTGTTCCTGATTTCCGCCGTCCGCGAGCTGGTGCGCAAACGCGCCTGATTAGAGCGTGGGCCGCTGACGGAAGCCCTGTTCCGCTGGCGCTTCGGCATTGCGCAGTTCGACATTCTCCACGCGCGCGCCGACTGGACCGCGCATGCAGGCGGCCACGAATACTTCCACATTCTTCGTGCCGCCCGAGACCAGAGCTTCCACCGTGCGGTCAGCGCGGTTGCGCACCCAGCCGCTGAGACCAAGACGGCGCGCTTCGGCAGCGGCAAAGGCGCGATAGCCCACGCCTTGTACAAACCCTTCGATGCGCAGCCTCAGGCTGGTGATTTCTTCTTCGGCCATTTCCGCATCGCTTGTGGGAACAGCAGCGTTGCACCGTATTTTGCAGGTTGGCGCAAGCGGCAACGGTGCCATGCGAATTTTACGCGTTGCCGCGACGGGACACGATTTCCGAATTACACTCTGGCAGCGGAAAGTCAGGTGTGACGTGCGTAAGCAATGGGGGATGGCGGCGCTGGCCGCGGTCTTGATTTTGGGGAGGAGCCTGCACGCCCAGGAATCCAACACGCTCAGCTATCCGGCATCGTTCTTTGCCGAGGCGCGCCCCAACACCGCCTATGACATGATTTCCCGCCTGCCGGGTTTCACCTTCGACGATGGCAACACCGCCCGCGGCTTCGCCGGAACGGCGGGGAACGTGCTCGTCAACGGACGGCGCCCTACCTCGAAGACGGACGATCTCCAATCCATCCTGCAGCGCATTCCCGCATCCGACGTGGAGTGTATCGATCTGATCCGCGGCGGCACGCCGGGCATCGACATGCAGGGCCAAACGGTCGTCGCCAATGTCATCCGCAAGAAGACGGATTCCACCAAGATTGTGGCCGAT